>NZ_VMLS01000026.1:0-1305 GCF_013276805.1 Streptococcus sp. 1449 | reverse complement strand
TAAAAATAGAGATGACAAATTTTTAGGATTCATTAAAGTGTCTAAAACCTTGATATTATTGAATTTTTAAAAATAGCAGGTCCTTAGGTTATTTTTAAAGACCATAAAAGTTCTTAAAAAGTCCACAAAAAAAGCCCTCAAAAAGGGCAATAAATGACGAGTTCAGCAGGCAAGAAACTAGCACGGTCAAACGTGCTTTTTTTATTGCTGATTGCTGATAGGTATATTATACCATGAAGTACGTACTTTATGACGTTATACCTGTAATTCTTCCCTGATTGCTTTCTGTAATAGCTGACTGAAATTGATTTTATTTTCTTTACCAACTTCAACCAACCAACTAGGGAGGGTTACAGTTTTATTGACAACCCTAGAACGTTCGCGCTCTCTAACCAGTTCCGTATCTACTGAGATAGCTTGCAGAATATCCTCATCACTGCCAAGCTCACTAGCCAAAGCCTTAAAACTTGAAGGCTCTGGAAACTCTTTGCCTTCATCTTCAAACATGATTGTATAGATTTCTAGCACCTCACGGGCGTTATAGATTGCCTCGTTTAAGGTATCGGCTTCGCTAATTGCTCCTTGAAAATCAGGGAATGTGATTGTATAACCGCCGTTTTCTTCATCCACTTCAAATAGTGCCAAGTAAGTGTATTTCATAATTTGATAATAACCAATGACCGCCCCAATATAGGGGAGGGAGTTTTTTACTCCCCTTCCAATACTTTCAAAATCTTGCCAAGTGTTCCAGGTCTATAATCGTTTTCTTTTGGTTTAGGTATCGTTACCGTTCTTCCGTCTGGATGTTTCCAAACTTCATGCGAACCTTTACCAAAAGCTGTTTTGATAAAACCTTTTTTCTTAGCAAGTTTTTTTAGTTCTCTTTCGGTCATCGGTTTCTCCTTTCCGTATCTTTAATTATATTATACACTTGTTTGAAACATTTGTCAATGTATAACACGTATTTTTACACTTGTTTTTTATAACCTCACAAAAGCCCCAAAATTCGTTTCTAAGGGCTTCTAGTTTATCCATGGTGTTTTAGTTCTCCAGTACGAAACAAAGCAAAATAGGGGGCGAATATGAAGCCTATGCCTACTTATATGCTTCTAGCTCTCCGTTCTGGTGGATTCTCGCAAAGTTTAAGACGGCTATCTGTTTGTATCGGTGATAACTAGTGGAGCTAGTACCTGCCATTTCTACGCATTCACTTATTGTTTTCTTCCTCATGTAACAATAATGGATAATAAAGTATTTTCTGGCTCGCTTGTTCTCTATGCTGTTGATGTCGTGGGCGAATATCTC
>NZ_VMLS01000025.1:0-671 GCF_013276805.1 Streptococcus sp. 1449 | reverse complement strand
ATCAATGGTTCCAAGTTGGAGACAAATGGTACTATGTCAATGAAAGCGGAAGATTAGCGGTTAATACTATAGTAGATGGTTATAAAGTTAACTCCAATGGGGAGTGGGTCAACTACTAGAACCTTGGATGTTGATGAATAACTGAGACATGTTTTGTCCGTCATAGAGATAAAAAGTTTATTTAGATAGTTTTCGTAGAAATTTCTACTTTAAGAAAAAGTCAATTTAGATGAGCTCTTATTGCCGGGTAAATGCCTTGCTAGTCGTAAATAAACTGTATATTTCCGACTTACTTAGGACTGGATACCACTAGTCGCAACTTAACAGTTCGCTTTAAGTGTTAAAATGCATATAGCTAGTTATTGGTTATATGCGTTTTTGTTCTTGATTATTTTATTTCTGTCTTGGAATATAGGTAAAATTATAGTAAAATAAAATTCTGTAAATCATGTTGGTAGATATACAGGAAGAAGAGTGTATTGTTGACAATACAGCACATAGAATCCAACATGTCCTTATACTCAAAAAATCAAAGAGCAAATTAGGAAGCTAGCCGTAGCCTGCTCAAAACACCGTTTTGAGGTTGCAGATAGAACTGACGAAGTCAGCTCAAAACACCGCTTTGAGGTTGTAGATGAAACTGATGAAGTCAGCTCAAAACACCGCTTTGA
>NZ_VMLS01000024.1:0-21820 GCF_013276805.1 Streptococcus sp. 1449 | reverse complement strand
CGGTGTCTAAATGAATCTTTCGGAAAGACAACTCCATCGCCTGCTACTAGCCTATCAACAAAAAGGAAAAGAAGCCTTCAGACACGGAAACAGAAATCGAAAACCAAAACATGCAATCCCTGATGAAATCAAAGAACGTGTCCTAAAGAAATACCTCTCCTATGAAACATATAAACCAAATGTCCTTCATTTCTGTGAATTACTAGCTGAAGAAGAGGGAATTCAGCTCTCTGATACAACTGTTAGAAAAATACTCTATAAGGAAAACATCCTCTCTCCCAAGTCTCACAGAAAGACAAAGAAGAGACTAAGAAAACAAGCTAAACTGAGCCTGGAACAACTCGTAAACGCTCCAAGTTGGTCTACTGCCCAAGTAAAATTTATACTAAACAGAAATTAAAAAACAAATTAGAAGACTTGGATTGCACAGCTCAAAATACTGATTTTAGAAAGTGGAATACTAATTAATGGAGTTGTAACAAATAGTTGACAGTGTTTGTTGCTTTTTGACTTCAAAGGAGTATTACTGGATTTTCTCCTCAAATTAGACTTTTGCCCAGACTCTTCTCTCTTATGCTTGATAACGTTTCACACCATCTAGATAGGTTGCTACCAATTCCAAATCTTTGTCTAAAACAATAAAATCTGCATCATAACCTTCACGAATTTGTCCACAGACGTCATCGATGTGAACGGATTTAGCTGGGTTGAAGCTGGCCATCATGACTGCTTCATGCGGATTCGCAATTCCCCATTCGACTACATTCTTCACACCATCTTTGAGTTTGAGGATAGAACCTGCCAAGTTACCTGTCGATTTGAGGCGTGCAGTTCCATTTGCTACTACAACAGGGAATTCTCCCAACATATAGTCACCGTCTTCAAGCCCACCAGCTGTCATACAGTCCGTAATAAGAGCGATGTTTTCTGTCCCCTTTTGCTTAAGTAAAATCTCACAAGCTTTTGGATCTACATGGTAACCATCACAAATCAATTCTGCGTAAGTATGTGGTAGCTCATACATAGCTCCTACCATACCTAGTTCGCGGTGTGTTAAACCACGCATCCCATTATAGGCATGTACCCATACACTAGCTCCAGCATCAACTGCCTTCTTAGCTTGTTCAAATGTCGCATCTGAGTGTCCAAGTGCAACTGTCACACCTTCACCTGTAATAGTACGTACAAAATCTTCCACCCCATCACGTTCTGGTGCAAGGGCAATTTTATTAAGCAAGCCATTTGCCGCTTTTTGCCAAGAATGAAACTCCTCAACACCCGGGTCTCTCATATAAGTTGGATTTTGTGCCCCCTTAAAAGTTTCTGTGAAATATGGACCTTCATAATAAATCCCACGAATCTTAGCACCTGTTGCTTCTTTATAATGGTTTCCAAGATTTTCAGTGACTGCAAGCAATTGCTCATAAGTGGCTGTTAAAGTTGTGGGCAAGAAGCTGGTGACACCTGTACTAAGTAGTCCTTCACTCATAGTATGCAATGTACCTTCAATGTTGTTGTCCATCACATCTACACCTGCATATCCATGAATATGAGTATCCACAAGACCTGGTGCAATGCTATAACCAGTATAGTCAAGAACCTCTGCTCCTTCAGGAATCTGCTCTACATGTTTCCCAAATTTGCCATCAACAAGTTCTAAGTACCCACCGCGACGAATGCCAAATGGATAGAAAAACTGATCTGCTTTAACGTAATTAGGCATAATAATGACCTCCTTAAAAGATTACTTTTGATATTTATTATGTCAATTACATTATAAACCTTTCTGATTCATTTGTAAATGGTATAGACCTATTTTCTGAAGATATTTTAAAAGCGATATTTCACGTTCGAATCACAACACATCTAAATAAATAAGAAAGAGCAGTTGAAAAATTACTGCTTTTTTGTTACACTAGATAGAAAGACTGTAAAGGATAATCTGGCTTTTTGCCATTATTCTAGAGAAATGTTATTTCACAGACTGACTAAAAGGAGACACAATGGCAGACCGAGGCTTACTAATCGTTTTTTCTGGTCCTTCAGGGGTTGGAAAAGGAACGGTTAGAAGAGAGATTTTTGAGAGTTCTGAAAACCAATTTCAATATTCTGTATCGATGACGACACGCGCACAACGTCCTGGAGAAGTGGACGGTGGTGACTATTTCTTCCGTACTCGCGAAGAGTTTGAAGAGTTGATTCGTCAAGGACAGATGTTGGAATATGCAGAATATGTCGGCAACTACTATGGAACCCCTTTGACCTACGTCAATGAAACCTTGGACAAGGGAATTGATGTTTTCCTTGAAATTGAGGTTCAGGGCGCTCTTCAGGTCAAGAAAAAGGTTCCAGATGCTGTCTTTATCTTCCTGACACCACCAGATTTGGATGAATTGCAAGATCGTTTAGTAGGTCGTGGAACAGATAGTGCAGAAGTGATTGCCCAACGAATCGAGAAAGCCAAGGAAGAAATTGCCCTCATGCGTGAGTATGATTATGCGATTGTCAACGATCAGGTGCCCCTAGCTGCTGAGCGTGTCAAACGTGTGATCGAAGCAGAGCACTTCCGTGTGGACCGTGTCATTGGTCACTATCAGGAGATGTTACCAAAGTCTCCAACTACCCGATAAAATTTAGAAAATAGGTACAAGCAAATGATGTTAAAACCCTCTATTGATACCTTGCTCGACAAGGTTCCTTCAAAATATTCACTCGTAATCTTGGAAGCAAAACGTGCCCACGAATTGGAAGCAGGTGCACCAGCAACTCAAGGTTTCAAGTCTGAAAAATCAACTCTTCGCGCTCTAGAAGAAATCGAATCAGGAAACGTAACCATTCACCCAGACCCAGAAGGGAAACGTGAAGCAGTGCGTCGCCGTATCGAAGAAGAAAAACGCCGCAAAGAAGAAGAAGAAAAGAAAATCAAAGAGCAAATCGCTAAAGAAAAAGAAGATGGTGAAAAAATTTAAGGTTGGGGGGACTCAATCTTATTTTTTCTCTTGTAAGAATGTACTGACAAGGAGGAGGTGAGAAGATGGCCATAGCCAAGATTATTGTAGATGTGCCCTTGATGCAGACGGACCAGCCCTATAGTTACAAGATTCCTAAGGAATTTGAGGGAATGCTAGAAGTTGGGATGCGGGTTCATGTGCCTTTTGGTAAGGGCAATCGCCTGATTCAAGGGATTGTTCTTGGTTTGGAGTCCCAAGTGGATGAAGAAGGGGTAAGTCAAGATTTAAAAGATATTGCCGAGGTACTGGATTTTTCTCCTGTTCTCACGCAAGAACAACTCTGGCTGGCTGAGGAGCTCCGCAAATCTGTATTTTCTTACAAAATCTCTATTCTCAAGGCTATGCTACCGGGATTTCTAAATTCTAGCTATGACAAGATTCTCTATCCTCTGGAAGGTCTGAGTCAGGAAGACCGAGAGCGCTTGTTTGGTTCTGAAGATTCACTAGCCTTTTCTTCTCTGGATTTAGGTAAGCAAGCTGAAATGATGCGTTTGACTAGAAAAGGCCTACTTGGTCTGGAATATCAGGCAGTCGATCAAAAGAAGGTCAAGACCCAGTCTTGGTATGAGGTGAATCTAGCTCAATTAGAAGGTGTTGAAATATCTGCGCGTGCCAAGAAAAAGTTGGAATTGAGAGATTACTTGCTGTCTCATCCTGAGAGTGCTTCCTTGGCTAGTTTGTTAGAGTCCTACTCACGGGAGCAGGTCAACTTTTTTGTGGAACAAGGTGCTGTGTCCATAGTCCAAAAGGAAGTGCAACGCTCGGCTGCTTATTTTGAAGGGATTGAAGCAAGTCAGCCTTTGGAGTTGAATCCAGAGCAAAGACAGGCGCGTGATGCGGTTGTGAGTGCTATTGGTAGTCATCAGCCTCCCTTCCTCCTTCAAGGGATCACAGGAAGTGGGAAGACCGAGGTTTACTTACAAATAATCCAAGGAGCTTTGGATAAGGGGAAAACAGCCATCTTGTTAGTGCCTGAGATTTCCTTGACTCCTCAGATGACCGAGCGTTTTATAGCACGTTTTGGGGACAAGGTAGCCATTCTTCACTCAGGATTATCCAATGGCGAAAAGTATGATGAATGGCGCAAGGTGGAGCGTGGCGATGCCCAAGTTGTTGTTGGTGCCAGATCTGCTATCTTTGCTCCTCTGAAAAATCTGGGTGTCATGATTATTGATGAAGAGCATGAAGCGGCTTATAAGCAGGACAGCAATCCCCGTTACCATGCCAGAGAGGTAGCTATTTTACGGGCTCAGTATAATCAAGCGGCTCTGGTGCTTGGGTCTGCAACGCCGAGCTTAGAGAGCCGGGCGCGTGCTGGCAAAGGCGTCTATCAACACTTACGTCTAACCCAGCGTGCCAATCCTTTGGCTACAATCCCTGAGGTTCAAGTGATTGATTTTCGGGATTATATCGGACAAAACGAGACGTCAAACTTTACGCCTCCTTTGCTAGAAGCCATCCAAGACCGTCTGGCTAAAAAAGAGCAGGTGGTTCTCATGCTCAATCGCCGTGGCTATTCTAGCTTTGTCATGTGTCGGGAGTGTGGGACGGTGGATACTTGTCCCAACTGTGACATTTCCTTGACCTTGCACATGGATACCAAGACCATGAACTGCCATTATTGTGGTTTTTCAAAGAACATTCCTCAGGTCTGTCCTAACTGTAAGAGTCGCAGCATTCGCTACTACGGGACGGGAACCCAGAAGGCTTATGACGAGCTAGCAGAACTCTTTCCCCAGGCCCGTATTTTGCGGATGGATGTGGACACGACTCGTAAGAAAGGCAGTCATCAAGCTCTACTTGATCAGTTTGGACGAGGGGAAGCGGACATATTGCTTGGTACTCAGATGATTGCCAAGGGTTTGGATTTTCCCAATGTGACCCTAGTCGGAGTTCTAAATGCGGATACGGCCTTGAATCTGCCTGATTTCCGTTCTTCTGAGAGAACCTTCCAGCTCTTGACTCAGGTGGCAGGTCGAGCAGGACGTGCTGAAAAAGCTGGGCAGGTCTTGATTCAGTCTTACAATCCTCAGCACTACGCTATTCGATTTGCAAAAGACCAGGACTACGAAGGCTTTTATGCTTATGAAATGGGTATCAGACGACAACTTGGCTATCCACCTTACTATTTCACCATTGGCATTACCCTTTCTCACAAGAAAGAAGAAGAGGTGGTCAAACGTGCCTATGAAGTCATGAACATTTTGCGGTCAGGTTTGTCTGAAACCAGTAACATCCTCGGGCCAACGCCCAAACCCATCGCCCGTACTCACAACCTCTATCATTACCAGATTTTAATTAAATACCGTTTAGAAGATGAGCTAAGTTCGACTCTCAACCAGGTCTTGGCCTTGACTCAAGAACGGGAAAATAGTGAGCTCCGTCTCAGCATTGACCATGAGCCACAGCAATTTTTATAAGAAGGAGAAGATATGACAAAATTAATCTTTATGGGGACACCCGACTTTTCAGCAACAGTTTTAAAAGGGCTTTTGACAGATGACCGTTATGAAATTCTAGCCGTTGTGACCCAGCCAGACCGTGCTGTCGGACGTAAAAAAGTTATCCAAGAAACCCCAGTCAAGCAGGCTGCCAAGGAAGCAGGTCTTCCTATCTACCAACCTGAAAAACTATCTGGAAGTCCAGAGATGGAAGAGATTATGCAGCTAGGAGCAAATGGAATTGTGACTGCTGCTTTTGGGCAGTTTCTCCCAAGTAAACTCCTTGATAGCATGGATTTTGCGATCAACGTTCACGCTTCCCTCCTTCCTAAACACCGTGGTGGTGCGCCTATCCATTATGCCTTGATTCAAGGTGATGAGGAAGCTGGTGTGACCATTATGGAGATGGTTAAGGAAATGGATGCAGGGGATATGATTTCTCGTCGTAGTATTCCGATTACGGATGAGGACAATGTTGGCACCTTGTTTGAAAAATTGGCGCTAGTTGGTCGTGATTTGCTTTTGGACACTTTGCCTGCCTACATTGCTGGTGACATCAAACCTGAACCGCAGGATCCGAGTCAGGTTACCTTCTCGCCAAATATCAAGCCAGAGGAAGAAAAATTGGACTGGAATAAAAGCAATCGTCAACTTTTCAACCAAATCCGTGGGATGAACCCGTGGCCTGTTGCCCATACTTTCCTTAAGGGCGACCGCTTTAAGATTTATGAAGCTCTAGCAGTAGAAGGTCAGGGAAATCCAGGTGAAATTCTCTCTATCGGCAAGAAAGAATTGATTGTCGCAACGGCAGAAGGGGCTCTATCCCTCAAACAAGTGCAGCCTGCAGGTAAACCTAAGATGGACATTGCTTCCTTCCTTAATGGAGTTGGCCGGACATTGACTGTAGGAGAACGATTTGGTGACTAAGGTAGAAACGACTAGAAGTTTAGCCCTAGCAGTATTAGAGGATGTTTTTATCAATCAAGCATACTCAAATATCGCCTTAAATAAGCATCTCAAGGGAAGTCAACTTTCGGCAGCAGACAAGGGCTTAGTGACCGAGCTAGTCTATGGAACGGTAGCCCGTAAACTGACTCTGGAATGGTACCTATCCCATTTTATCGAAGACAGAGATAAGTTAGATAACTGGCTCTATGTCCTTCTTCTCATGAGTGCCTACCAGCTCCGCTATTTGAACAAGATTCCAGATTATGCTGTGGTCAATGAAGCAGTGGAATTGGCCAAAGTCCGTAAAAAAGGCAGTGAAAAATTGGTCAACGCCGTCCTTCGCCGTATCTTGCGTGAAGGCTGGCCAGATATTGCTAGCATCAAACGAAAAAACAAGCGTGACTCCATCGCTTATTCCCTTCCGGTTTGGCTAGTTGCAAAGCTCAAGGAAGAATACGGAGAGGAGCGAGCGCAAGCTATTTTTGAAAGTCTCTTGGTGCGAAACAAGGCCAGTATTCGTGTAACTGATTTAAGCCGAAAAGAGGAAATCCAAGCCTTATTGGAGGCGAATAATTCCCTTTTAGCAACCACTGGTCTGGTTAAGGAGCAAGGGCATTTTGCAGGCCATGATTTGTTTGCAGAAGGGACTATAACCATCCAAGACGAGTCTAGTCAGCTGGTTGCGCCAACTTTGAATTTGCAGGGAGATGAGCGAGTGCTTGATGCCTGTGCGGCTCCGGGTGGGAAAACAGCCCATATAGCCTCTTATCTCACGACAGGTCAGGTTACTGCTCTGGACTTGTACGATCACAAGTTGGACTTAATTCAAGAAAATGCTCAACGTCTGGGAGTTGCAGATCGGGTTCAAAGGCAAAAATTGGATGCCAGAAAGGTGCATGAGTTTTTTAGTCAGGATTCATTTGATAAGATTTTAGTGGATGCTCCCTGTTCAGGAATCGGTCTTTTGCGCCGAAAACCAGATATCAAATACAATAAAGAAACGGCAGATTTCGCGTCCTTACAGGAAATTCAGCTAGAAATATTAGGTAGTGTTTGTCAAACACTAGGCAAAGGTGGTATAATAACTTATAGTACCTGTACTATTGTCTCAGAGGAGAATTTTCAAGTCGTTGAGGCGTTTTTAGAAAGTCATCCTGAGTTCGAGCAGGTAAAGCTAGAACATGAATGTAAGGATATCATGAAAGACGGCTGTATCCTCATTACACCTGAATTGTATGGAAGTGATGGATTCTTCATCAGTCAATTTCGCAAGATATCGGATTAGGAAGGAACTGACACATGGAAATTTCATTATTAACAGATGTTGGTCAGAAACGGACAAATAACCAAGACTATGTCAACCACTATGTCAATAGAGCTGGACGTACTATGATTATTTTAGCTGATGGGATGGGAGGTCATCGCGCAGGGAATATCGCTAGTGAAATGGCGGTAACAGACCTAGGTATAGCTTGGGTTGATACCCAAATCGATACAGTCAATGAAGTGCGTGAATGGTTCGCCCATTACCTAGAAATTGAAAATCAAAAGATTCACCAGCTTGGTCAGGATGAAGCTTACAGAGGTATGGGAACTACTTTGGAAGTCCTTGCTATTATCGATAATCAGGCTATCTATGCTCATATTGGTGATTCGCGTATCGGCTTGATTCGTGGAGAAGAATACCATCAGTTGACGAGCGACCATTCTTTGGTCAATGAATTACTCAAGGCTGGTCAATTGACACCAGAAGAGGCAGAAGCTCATCCGCAAAAAAATATTATCACCCAGTCTATTGGGCAAAAAGATGAAATTCAGCCTGATTTTGGGACAGTGATCCTTGAGTCAGGTGACTATCTCTTGCTCAATAGTGACGGCTTGACCAACATGATTTCAGGCAGTGAGATTCGGGATATTGTAACCAGTGATATTCCTTTAGCAGATAAAACGGAGACACTTGTTCGTTTTGCTAACAATGCAGGAGGTTTAGACAACATTACGGTTGCCCTTGTTTCTATGAACGAGGAGGATGCAGAATGATCCAAATCGGCAAGATTTTTGCCGGACGCTATCGGATTGTCAAACAGATTGGTCGAGGAGGCATGGCAGATGTTTACTTAGCCAAAGATTTGATTCTAGACGGGGAAGAAGTGGCAGTGAAGGTTCTGAGGACTAACTACCAGACGGACCCGATAGCTGTAGCTCGTTTTCAGCGTGAAGCGAGAGCTATGGCAGATTTAGACCATCCTCATATCGTTCGGATAACAGATATTGGTGAGGAAGACGGTCAACAGTACCTCGCTATGGAGTATGTGGCTGGACTTGACCTTAAACGCTATATCAAGGAACACTATCCTCTTTCTAATGAAGAAGCCGTCCGTATCATGGGACAAATTCTTCTCGCCATGCGTTTGGCTCATACCAGAGGGATTGTTCACAGGGACTTGAAACCTCAAAACATCCTCTTGACACCAGATGGGACTGTCAAGGTTACAGACTTTGGGATTGCAGTAGCCTTTGCTGAGACGAGTCTGACTCAGACTAACTCGATGCTGGGCTCCGTTCATTACTTGTCACCAGAGCAGGCGCGTGGTTCTAAGGCGACTGTACAAAGTGATATCTATGCCATGGGGATCATTTTCTATGAGATGCTGACAGGCCATATCCCTTATGATGGGGATAGTGCAGTGACCATCGCCCTCCAGCATTTCCAAAAACCCCTGCCGTCCGTTATTGCTGAGAATCCATCTGTGCCCCAGGCTTTGGAGAATGTTGTTATCAAGGCAACTGCTAAGAAATTGACAAATCGCTATAAATCAGTTGCTGAGATGTATGTGGATTTGTCTAGTAGTTTGTCTTATAATCGTCGTAATGAACCAAAGCTGATCTTTGACGATGCGACTAAGGCAGATACCAAGACCTTACCGAAGGTTTCCCAGAGTACCTTGACATCTATTCCTAAGGTTCAAGCGCAGACAGAACACAAACCAATCAAAAAACCAAGCCAGGCTGTGACAGAGGAAACTTACCAACCACAAGCACCGAAAAAACGTAGATTTAAGATGCGTTACCTGATTTTTTTGGCCAGCCTTGTATTGGTGGCAGCTTCTCTTATTTGGATACTATCCAGAACTCCTGCAACCATTTCTATTCCAGATGTGGCAGGTCAGACAGTTGCGGAAGCCAAGGAAACGCTCAAAAAAGCCAATTTTGAGATTGGAGAGGAGAAGTCAGAGGCCAGTGAAAAGGTGGAGGAAGGGCGGATTATCCGTACAGATCCTGGCGCTGGAACTGGTCGAAAAGAAGGAACGAAAATCAATTTGGTTGTCTCATCAGGCAAACAATCCTTCCAAATTAGTAATTATGTCGGCCGGAAATCCTCTGATGTCATTGCGGAATTAAAAGAGAAAAAAGTTCCAGATAATTTGATTAAAATTGAGGAAGAAGAGTCCAAGGAGAGTGAGGCTGGAACGGTCATGAAGCAAAGTCTACCAGAAGGTACGACCTATGACTTAAGCAAGGCAACTCAAATTGTCTTGACAGTGGCTAAAAAAGCTACGACGATTCAATTAGGGAACTATATTGGACGGAACTCTACAGAAGTCATCTCAGAACTCAAGCAGAAGAAGGTTCCTGAGAATTTGATTAAGATAGAGGAAGAAGAGTCCAGCGAAAGCGAACCAGGAACGATTATGAAACAAAGTCCAGGTGCAGGTATCCCTTATGATTTGAGTAAACCTACTCAAATCGTCTTGACAGTAGCTAAAAAAGTTACAAGTGTTGCCATGCCGAGTTACATTGGTTCCAGCTTGGAGTTTACTAAGAACAATTTGATTCAAATTGTTGGGATTAAGGAAGCCAATATAGAAGTTGTAGAAGTGACGAAATCGCCTGCAGGTAGTGCAGAAGGCATGGTTGTTGAACAAAGTCCTAGAGCAGGTGAAAAGGTAGACCTCAATAAGACAAGGGTCAAGATTTCAATCTACAAACCTAAAACAAGTTCAGCTACTCCTTAAAATCAGATGGATAATCAAAATAAGTAATCAATCTTTGTCATGATTTCATGGCAAAGATTTTTTTTGACTCCAGATTTGTGATAGAATAGAAGGAGTTGATAAAAGGAGGAACGCATGGAAGAATCAAGAGAATTAAATGCCGTCATCGATGTGATTATGCTAGCGGGGACTATTCTCCTTAAAAGTGGTTCAGAGATTCATCGCGTAGAAGATACCATGATTCGGATTGCGCATTCGCAGGGGATTGTGGATTGCAATGTCCTTGCCATGCCTGCCGCTATCTTTTTCTCTATTGAAAATACCAATATTTCGCGCATGAAGCGGGTGACCTCCTCTTCTTATAACATCGAAAAAGTCTGCGATGTGAACCAGATTTCTCGTCAGCTGGTTGGGGGGCAGATTGATTTAGAAACAGCCTTTAAGCAATTGACGGCCTTGCAGGCCCAACCCCTTCCCTATACTAAGTTGCAGGTAACTCTGGCTGCGACCTTAAGTGCTCCTTTCTTTTCGGTTATGTTTAGTGGAAATATCTACGACGCACTTGGGGCAGGAGTGGCGACCTTATTTGGTTTTGCCTTTTCCCTCTATGTGGAGAAGTTTATCCGAATTCCCTTTGTGACAGCCTTTGCTGGGGCCTTCGTCTTTGGAATGATTGCCCAGTTTTGGGCTCGCTACACAGGCTTTCCTTCAACGGCAGACTTGATTATAGCTGGTGCGGTCATGCCGTTTGTTCCAGGAATTGCCTTGACCAATGCGGTTCGTGATATTATGACCAACCACATAAACTCTGGTATGAGCAAGATGTTTGAATCCCTGCTCATTACCCTTGCTTTAGGGGCAGGAACTTCTGTCGCCTTGGTATTGATGAACTAATATGACACTAATAACCTTTTTATTACAAGCAGTAGCAAGTCTTCTTGCTATTATTACCTTTCTAATCGTACTCAATGTTCAGCGGTCCATGCTCTTACCAGGAGGAATTTTGGGCATGGCTGTCTGGCTAGTCTATCTCTTGCTCAAGGAACCGACCAATGTTATTGTGGCTACTTTTATTGCAGCCATTATAGGTTCTTGTGTCAGCCAGATTTTAAGTATTCTTTATAAGACTCCTGCTGTGGTCTTTATCTTAGCAATCTTGGCACCCTTGGTTCCGGGTTATCTCTCCTATCGGACAACTGCCTTTTTTGTGACAGGGGACTATAATAAAGCGCTGGCAAGTGCAACATTAGTTGTTATGCTGGCTCTGGTCATTTCCATTGGAATGGCTAGCGGAACAGTGATTCTCAGACTGTATCATTATATAAAAACACATCGAGTATCGTAGACTTTACAGAAATAAAAGAATTTTCTGAAAAATGAGATAAATATAGTGACAAGGCTTTCTATGTATGCTATTCTCTCTATATAAAGGAGGAAAAATCATGAAAAAATCACTATTTTCCTTATTGTCTGTAAGTCTACTGACTTTGTTGCTTATCCCAGTCATGGTTTCTAGTTTGGGTTCAGAGTTTCAAAGTGGATTACAAGAGCATCAGTTGATTGCCGAAAAGGTTAGTAAAACACTTGACAAGACATTTGATAAGGATGTCAGAGAAATTCCGACCAGTCAGTTTTATCAAGAATTTGTAGATGAGATGGGAAGGACTTACTCAGGAAATTTAATCCTCCAGGAACTGATAACTGAGAATGGGGCTTATAAAGCTACTTATATCGGTGAACTCTCTAGCAACTAATCATTCTTTGAAATTATGACCAATAAGAGGCTTGATTTGGTGAATCAAGTCTTTTTTATCTCTTTTACTGCCATTTGTGATAAAATAGTACCGAACGATTTTTTACATGAATGATAAAACAGAGGTAAATATGACAATCGGTATTGATAAGATTGGTTTTGCGACCAGTCAATATGTCTTGAAGTTACAAGACTTAGCAGAAGCGAGGGGAATTGACCCTGAAAAATTAAGCAAAGGACTCTTACTCGAGGAATTGAGTATTGCGCCCTTAACTGAGGACATCGTGACCTTGGCGGCCAGTGCTAGTGACTTTATTTTAACTGAGCAAGAAAGAGCAGAAATTGACATGGTCATTGTGGCGACCGAGTCAGGAATTGACCAGAGTAAGGCTGCAGCCGTCTTTGTGCATGGCTTGCTGGGTATTCAGCCCTTTGCGCGTAGTTTCGAGATTAAAGAAGCCTGCTATGGAGCGACAGCTGCCCTTCATTATGCCAAATTGCATGTGGAAAATTCTCCAGAGTCCAAGGTCTTGGTCATTGCCAGTGATATTGCCAAGTACGGTATTGAAACTCCAGGAGAACCAACTCAAGGTGCCGGCAGTGTGGCCATGTTGATTACACAAAATCCACGCATGATGGCCTTTAATAATGACAATGTTGCTCAAACCCGTGACATCATGGATTTTTGGCGTCCAAATTACTCGACAACTCCTTATGTAAATGGTGTCTATTCTACCCAACAATATTTGGATAGTTTGAAAACGACTTGGCTTGAATATCAAAAACGCTACCAGCTTACTTTGGATGATTTTGCGGCTGTTTGTTTCCATTTGCCTTATCCTAAATTAGCCTTAAAAGGTTTGAAAAAAATCATGGATAAGAGCCTGCCTCAAGAGAAAAAAGACCTCTTGCAAAAGCATTTTGACCAGTCTATTCTTTACAGTCAAAAGGTGGGGAATATCTACACAGGTTCACTTTTCCTTGGGCTTCTGTCTCTCTTGGAAAATACAGATAGCTTGAAGGCTGGGGATAAAATCGCCCTTTATAGTTACGGAAGTGGTGCTGTAGCTGAGTTCTTCAGCGGTGAATTGGTTGAAGGTTATGAAGCTTATCTGGATAAAGACCGCTTGAACAAGCTCAACCAACGAACTGCCTTATCTGTTGCAGACTATGAAAAAGTCTTCTTTGAAGAAGTAGACTTAGATGAAACAAATTCTGCTCAGTTTGCTGGCTATGAAAATCAAGATTTTGCCTTGGTTGAAATTGTTGACCACCAACGCCGTTATAGCAAGGTTGAAAAATAATGAAGATAAGTTGGAATGGATTTTCTAAAAAATCATACCAAGAGCGCCACGAGCTGTTAAAAGCTCAGGCGTTCCTTAGTCCTGAGAGGCAAGAGAGTTTAGAGCAGGATGAACAGATGAGTGTAACTGTGGCAGACCAGCTGAGTGAGAATGTGGTGGGAACTTTTTCTCTGCCTTATTCGCTGGTCCCAGAGGTTCTCGTTAACGGTCAGGAATACACAGTTCCCTATGTGACAGAAGAACCGTCCGTGGTTGCTGCGGCCAGCTATGCTAGTAAAATCATCAAGCGAGCAGGTGGCTTTACTGCTCAGGTTCATGAGCGCCAGATGATTGGGCAGGTAGCCCTTTATCAAGTTGCTAATCCTGAACAAGCCCAAGAGAAGATTGCCAGCAAGAAGGCTGAGCTCTTGGAGCTTGCCAATCAAGCCTATCCTTCTATAGTCAAACGTGGAGGCGGGGCGCGTGATCTGCATGTAGAACGGATCAAAGGTGAAACAGACTTTCTCGTTGTTTATCTTCATGTCGATACCCAGGAAGCCATGGGTGCTAATATGCTCAACACCATGCTGGAGGCCTTGAAACCAGTCTTAGAAAAATTGAGTCAGGGACAGAGTCTCATGGGAATTCTGTCTAATTACGCGACCGATTCTCTGGTGACTGCAAATTGTCGCATTTCCTTTCGATACTTGAGTCGTCAAAAGGATCAAGGACGAGAAATTGCGGAGAAAATTGCTTTGGCTAGTCAGTTTGCGCAGGCTGATCCTTATCGAGCTGCTACTCACAATAAAGGGATTTTTAATGGTATTGATGCCATTTTAATTGCCACTGGTAATGACTGGCGTGCCATTGAGGCAGGGGCTCATGCTTTTGCCAGTCGAGACGGACGCTATCAAGGTCTTAGCCGCTGGACGTTGGATCTTGAAAGAGAAGAATTGGTCGGTGAGATGACCCTGCCCATGCCTGTGGCGACCAAGGGTGGCTCTATCGGTCTCAACCCTCGTGTAGCCCTCAGTCATGAACTACTGGGAAATCCTTCTGCCAAAGAATTAGCCCAGCTTATCGTGTCTATTGGGCTTGCCCAAAATTTTGCGGCCCTGAAAGCCTTGGTGAGTACAGGGATTCAGCAAGGCCACATGAAATTGCAGGCTAAATCTTTGGCACTTCTCGCAGGTGCTAGTGAATCCGAAGTTGCTCCCCTAGTCGAGCGCCTCATCGCAGATAAAACCTTTAACCTAGAGACAGCCCAGCGCTACCTAGAAAATTTAAGATTATAAAAACTCAGACGAAGGCAGTCTGAGTTTTCTTGTACTTATACTAAATGAAAATCAAAGAGCAAACTAGGAAACTAGCCGCAGGTTGCTCAAAGCACTGCTTTNNACTGACGAAGTCAGTTACATATATCTACGGTAAGGCGACGCTGACGTGGTTTGAAGAGATTTTCATTGAGTATTAAATACTTTTTCCTGATAAAAGAGTAATTGGTAAAAAGTAACCAGTTGTCGCGACTTCCTTGCCTTCGATTTTTTGTAAGAGAAGGTCAACAGTGAGGCAGGCAATCTCTTCCAAGGGTTGCTTAATAGTAGCCAGTTGAGGGTAGTAATTTTCGATAAAGTAGGTACCATCGTAACCGATGACCTTGAGCTCTTCTGGTACAGAAATTCCCAGTTCCTGAGCAATTTTAATGACTAAAATAGCTGTCAAATCATCCGAAGCAAAAATCGCATCTGGCTTTTGTCGAGTCAAGATATTCTTGATTTCCATTTCTTTTCTGACGGGAGAAAAGTCACTGGAAACATTGATAATAGGAGCTTGGGGGAGTACGGATGCAAAACCAGCGTGGCGTAGTCCAGTTGGCGAATTGGAATTGTCATTCCCTGTAATCATAATGATAGACTGGGCACCTGTCTTAACCAAGGTCTGGGCAGCAAGAACTCCACCAGCGTAGTTGTCAGAGGAAACGACTGGAATGTCTGGTGACAGATTTCGGTCAAAGGAAATAATTGGTGCCGTCACGCGATTGTAGTCTTCGATTCCCAAGTTGTGACTACCCGAAATGATGCCGTCCACCTGATTGGCTTCCAACATTTCGATGTATTCACGCTCCTTCTCAGAGTCATGCTCGCTGTTGCAGATGATGGTCTTGTAACCATTCTTAAAAAGTTGGTGCTCCAGCTTATCAATCAATTCTGCATAGAAAACATTGGAAATATTTGGGAAAATCAAGCCGATTAACTTAGCCGATTTTCCTTGCAGACTACGAGCTAGGTTGTTGGGTTTATAACCCAATTCCCGCATGGCTTCATTAACCTTTTGAATGGTTTTTTCTGATAAATAGCCTTTTTTATTGATAACCCGAGAAACGGTAGTAGGGCTGACGCCTGCAAGTTTGGCGACATCAGTTAGTTTTGCGACCATAATCTAATTCATAGTAAGTTCCAGTTGGGTTTCCAGATTTGATCAGGATACCATTTTGGTCCGCATGTGGGAAGACACGACCAGAAAATACTTTTTCTCCTTTATTGATGAAAATTTCAAAGACAGAGTTATCGATGAAGATTGTAGCAGTAGTAGCCTGATTCTCGATAGGGCAAGAACGAGTTGTCCCAAATTCTTGGGCATACTGTTCTCCAGCCTGGCTACGATCCACTGTCACTTGACCATTTACAAGGTCAAAGTTGATGGAAAGTCCCTTGCCTTCTTTATCAGCAAGTAAGACAATCTCGCTCTGGCTATTGGCTTCCAAGTTGAGTTCGAGTTCGTAAGTGTTCCTAGTTTGGGCACGATTTGAGAAGGCTTCTTCAGAAGCACGAAGGTCCTTGATAGCTGCGACTGGGTATTGGTAGAGTTTGCCGTCTTTGATAGTGAGTTCCTTGACCAAAGAGAAGGCTCCTTGGTGGTCAAAACGGTCAGATGGATATGAAACATCAGGCAAGCCAAGCCAGCTAACAGCTAGAGCACGTCCATCAGGAGCGTTGAAGGCTTGAGTTGCATAGGCTTCGAAACCATAGTCCATGTTTTGAAGTTGAGATACATCTACCATTTTGGCGTTTTCAGGGTCAAAGGAAGCACCAATTTTATACATATTTGGAAAGATGTTATCGTAGTCTAGAACTTTTTTATCCAATCCTTGTGGGCAGTAGAGAAGGACAGGTTGCTCCCCTACAAAGACCAGATTTGGACATTCCATCATGTAGGCAGTGCGGTCGTTAGCAAAGTCAAGGTCGCCAACAGCTTGCCAGTTTGTATAGTCGTTGTCAACAGCCTTGTAGAGACGGACGAAGCCTTTTTTCTCCAAGTCCTGTCCACCGACGATGGCATAGTATTGACCTTTAAAATTAAAAATTTGCGGGTCGCGGAAGTGGTCAGTAGAGTCTGCTGGCTGGTCAATCAAGATCTTGTCAATCTTGGTAATCTTGCCATCCTTGTCCATCAAAGCTCCAATCTGGTAAGGGTGACGGATCCAGTTTTCATCGCGAACATTTCCTGTATAAAATAGGAACAAGTTATCGCCAAACTGCATGGCAGAACCAGAGTAGGCACCGTGGCTATCTAATGGAGTATCTGGTAAAACTTTGATTCCAGTTTCTCTAAAGTGAACCAAATCATCACTTTCTAGCTGTGCCCAAGATTTCAAACCGTGGGCTGCACCAAAAGGAAAATTTTGGTAAAAGAGGATCCACTTGCCATCAAAGTAAGAAAAGCCATTTGGGTCGTTGAGAAGTCCTGTTTTTGGCTCAACATGGTAATGAGTATGCCATGGAGATTGTGCTATATTTTTCTTTATATTTTGAATTTCTTCTTGCGTCCAATCTTCATAGGGTCTATAACGACGCTCAGTTGTCCATTCCATTTATTTTATTCCTCCAAAAATCTTATTACTTTTAATAGTAACCGTTTTCGGTTAAAAAAGCAAGTCTTTTATGTTAAAAAAGAGAAAAAACTGTCAAACGTTAGTCATAAAATAAATGCAGGAAATCAATCATCTATCTACAAAAAATTGAAAGAAAATGAAGCAAAATCCTTTTCACCCAAGATTTTAAACTTATTTTTTTAAGGAACACCTGATAAAACAGTCAAAATCAATCAATCTAAAGCGAGCAAACTAAGTGGATAGAATATTTTTTCTGCAAAACGCTTGACATATTTCTAAAACATGATAAAATAATAGTCGTAGGGCGAATAAAATCGCTTTCAAACAAGAACAAAATTTTATATAAGGAGATTTTTGCAAATGAACAATCAGGAAATTGCAAAAAAAGTCATCGATGCCTTGGGTGGACGTGAAAATGTCAACAGTGTAGCTCACTGTGCGACTCGTCTTCGTGTCATGGTCAAAGATGAAGGAAAAATCAATAAAGAAGTGATTGAGAACTTGGAAAAAGTTCAAGGTGCTTTCTTTAACTCAGGTCAATACCAAATCATCTTTGGTACTGGTACAGTAAACAAAATGTACGATGAAGTTGTTGCACTTGGTTTACCAACATCATCTAAAGATGACATGAAAGCAGAAGCTGCGAAACAAGGGAACTGGTTCCAACGTGCTATCCGTACTTTCGGTGACGTTTTCGTTCCAATCATCCCAGTTATCGTAGCGACAGGTCTCTTCATGGGTGTGCGTGGTCTTTTCATTGCTCTTGAAATGCCACTTCCAGGAGACTTTGCAACTTACACACAAATCTTGACAGATACAGCCTTCATCATCTTGCCAGGTTTGGTTGTTTGGTCAACCTTCCGTGTATTCGGTGGTAACCCTGCCGTTGGTATCGTTCTTGGTATGATGCTTGTTTCTGGCTCACTTCCAAACGCTTGGGCAGTTGCTCAAGGTGGTGAAGTAACAGCTATGAACTTCTTTGGTTTCATCCCTGTTGTTGGTTTGCAAGGTTCCGTTCTTCCAGCCTTCATCATCGGGGTTGTCGGAGCTAAATTTGAAAAAGCTGTCCGCAAGGTCGTTCCAGATGTCATTGACCTTTTGGTAACACCATTCGTGACACTTTTGGTTATGTCTATCCTTGGACTATTTGTCATCGGACCAGTCTTTCACGTTGTTGAAAACTACATCCTTATCGCGACAAAAGCGATCCTTAGTATGCCATTTGGTCTTGGTGGTTTCTTGATTGGTGGGGTTCACCAATTGATCGTCGTGTCAGGTGTGCACCATATCTTCAACTTGCTTGAAGTTCAATTGCTTGCTGCTGACCATGCTAACCCATTCAACGCTATCATCACTGCTGCTATGACAGCTCAAGGTGCTGCAACTGTTGCGGTTGGTGTTAAAACTAAAAATCTAAAACTAAAAACACTTGCTTTCCCAGCTGCTCTTTCTGCCTTCCTCGGTATTACAGAGCCTGCTATCTTCGGGGTGAACTTGCGCTTCCGTAAACCATTCTTCCTCTCATTGATTGCTGGTGCAATCGGTGGTGGATTGGCTTCTATCCTTGGACTTGCTGGTAATGGTAGTGGTATCACCATCATCCCTGGTACAATGCTTTATGTTGGTAACGGACAACTTGCCCAATACCTTCTTATGGTAGCTGTATCATTTGCACTTGGTTTTGCTCTTACTTACATGTTTGGTTATGAGGATGAAAAAGAAGTTGCTACTGAAGCGGCGACAGAACGTTTGGTCCAAGAAGAAACAACTGGCAACATTCCAGCAGCTCTTCAAAATGAAACACTTGTAACTCCTATCGTCGGTGATGTTGTCGCTCTTGCTGATGTCAATGACCCAGTCTTCTCAAGTGGAGCTATGGGACAAGGTATCGCTGTGAAACCAAGTCAAGGTGTGGTTTATGCACCAGCTGATGCTGAAGTTTCAATCGCATTTCCAACAGGGCACGCTTTTGGTTTGAAAACAAGAAATGGTGCTGAAGTCTTGATCCACGTTGGTATTGACACTGTATCTATGAATGGTGAAGGTTTTGAAGCAAAAGTTGCTCAAGGTGACAAGGTTAAAGCGGGCGATGTTCTTGGAACATTTGACTCAAACAAAATCGCTGCAGCTGGACTTGATGATACAACAATGGTTATCGTTACAAATACAGCTGACTACGCTTCAGTAGCTCCAGTCGCAACAGGTTCAGTTGCGAAGGGGGATGCCGTTATTGAAGTGAAAATTTAATCAATCCTCTCTAATGTGAAAACGAACAAATGACATGTTTGTTCGTTTTTGCTTGAATGGTAAGATTTACAGAGGAAAATCTAAAAAATAGAGAAATTTAGACTTTCGAAATATGCTATAATAAAGAAAATAAAAACAAGAGGTTTATCATGACAAAATTATATGGAAGCTTGGAAGCGGGCGGTACAAAGTTTGTCTGTGCTGTCGGTGATGAAAACTTTAACGTTGTAGAAAAAACACAATTTCCAACAACAACTCCAATCGAAACAATCGATAAAACCATCGAGTTCTTCTCAAAATTCGATAATCTTGCTGGTCTTGCAGTTGGTTCATTTGGTCCCATTGATATTGATAAAAACTCAAAAACCTATGGCTTTATCACGACGACTCCAAAACCAAACTGGGCAAATGTGGACTTGCTTGGTGCCCTTCGTCGCGCCCTAAACGTGCCAATGTACTTCACAACAGACGTAAACAGCTCTGCCTATGGTGAAGTGGTTGCCCGTAACAATGCTGGTGGTCGTATCGAAAACTTGGTTTACTACACAATCGGTACAGGTATCGGTGCAGGTGTCATCCAACGTGGTGAGTTTATCGGCGGTGTGGGTCACCCTGAAATGGGTCATTACTATGTGGCTAGACACCCAATGGATATTGAAAAAGAGTTTAAGGGCGTTTGTCCTTTCCATAAGGGATGTTTGGAAGGCTATGCAGCTGGTCCAAGTTTGGAAGCTCGTACAGGTGTTCGTGGGGAAAATATTGAACTCAACAACCCTGTTTGGGATGTTCAAGCCTACTATATCGCTCAAGCTGCGGTTAATGCGACAGTGACTTTCCGCCCAGACGTGATTGTCTTTGGCGGAGGGGTCATGGCTCAACAACACATGCTGGACCGTGTCCGTGAGAAATTTACATCTCTTCTCAATGGTTACCTACCAGTACCAGATGTGCGTGAATACATCGTGACGCCAGCAGTTGCAGGAAATGGTTCTGCTACTCTTGGAAACTTTGTACTTGCAAAAGAAGTTTCAAAATAAAACACAAAATCCGCTTGGGAAACCAAACGGATTTTTTACGTATCAAAGCATTTGCCAGAAGAAGTCGATAATATAGGTCAGACCGTAGGTATAAACCACGAGGGTAAAGGGTTTGGTCAGAATGATGATGGTCATGTAGCGCTTGAAACTCATCTTGGTCAGGGCAGCCAGCATACAGAGAAAGTCAGCTGGGCTAATGGGCCAAATCATCATAAAAATAAAGAAACGGTCAAAACGATTGCCTTTATCTAGCCAGCCGATGTACTTGTCGTAGGTGCGCTTGCTGACGACAGACTGGACAAAGGCAGCTCCGTATAGGCGCACCAGATAAAAGATAATGGCACAGCCAATCACGATGCCGATATAGTTGTAGATAGTCCCGATGATGTGCCCGTAGATAAAGACCCCAGCCACTGAGGTCAAGGCCCCAGGAATGATAGGGACGACCGTCTGTAAAATCTGTAAAAAGATAAAGAGAGGTGGACCCCAGATGCCTGCCTGCTGGATAAAGGCAGAGAGGGTTTCCTTGGACTGTAAAATCCCAGCCTGATAAGCCCAAATACAGAAAATCAAACTCCCAACCCCACCGACAATCGATGAGATATTGATAACTTGTTGTAAAAGGGGAGAAACAGCTTTCATTTGTTTATCCTGTGACATGTAAACTCCTCATAGATAGTATAACTCTACTATACCATATTTTGGAGGAGAAAGGGGGAATGAGTCTTTTTTGATAAGGAATAGAAAGTAAATAGCCCTTCGAGACTTAGAATAGGTCTGTCAACTAAAGGTTATATGCATTCTAGGTTTCGAATAATCGCAATCCCATAAATTTAAAAGCATTCTAAGTTCGAATAGCTTATCTGATATAATTTTGAGGCATTCGAGCTTTCGAATAGTCATCTTCTCTAAAGTTTAGATGTGTTCTGAAGCTAGAAAGACTAAAATCTAAAAATAATAAGAGTCTCTCTGATGGATGTAATTTATGTCTAGTATGAATCTTTTGAATTGTTAGTTAATTTTAATATTAATCAGTTCTGAAATAATTACTAAATATAGTTAGATGGTGAATTAATTATTGCTAAATTTCAAGTTCAAGTTAGTCATCCAGAAGTCTTCTCTGGGGGACTTGTAGTTCAAGCATTTTTTAGGATAGTTGTTCATCCACTTTTCGATGAATGCGACTTCCTTGGTAGTCGTTTTCTTAGTTCCC
>NZ_VMLS01000023.1:0-14502 GCF_013276805.1 Streptococcus sp. 1449 | reverse complement strand
GATAATCTCTTTTTAATACAGCTAACATCTCTTCAAAAGTCGTGCACTGAACACCAACCAGGAGCTTAAATCGTGCATCAGTTAGTTGTTCACTTGCTTCATAATCCATAGAACTATTATACCATATATTGTTTCGCAGGAAGTCTATTCAAGCTAATCCCACTTCAATCCCACATGTTCGTTCATTTCTTTATAGGCTGTATCAATTCGTTCCTTAGTCGCTTCATCTAACTGGTCACGATGACTGCCACCCTCTATAAAATCTTCCAAGATATAGGTTTGATAATGATATAAAGGATAGCCTTCTGGTGAAAAGGTTCCCTTTGGTGTTCGATTGACCCAAGTAGGATGAGCTTTAGCTGTTCCGATAGTTGTTTTTCCATCCTTCTTCTTAATGGTTACATCCATGAGAACGCCACGTTCAGTCCACTTAGCATTTTCTTCATCTCCCATAGATTCAATCCGTTGATTGGAAATGAAGTTCCCCATTGAATAGATAATGAGTTTCTTGTCTCCATCTTTTTCAACCGTTTCAGATGGTTCCACAACGTGAGGATGCCCTCCAAAAATAATATCCGCCCCCCAATCAATCATCTTGTGATAAAGAGCTTTTTGTTCCTCAGTTGGTTCCAATCGATACTCCACACCCATCTGAGGCATGATAATGGTGATATCTGCTTCCTTCTCTGCCCGTTCAATTTCAGCCTTCATCTTATCTTCGTTTAAATCTGAAAGATAACGATTATAGTCTTCCTGAGAAATATACCGTTCAATTCCATTGAATCCATAGGAATAGGCCAAAAGAGCAACCTTGATTCCATTCACTTCCTTAATGACCAACGGAGCCTGATCACGTGGTTCATGCGTATAAACTCCGATTGGAGTGATTCCAGCTTTTTCAATAATATCGGCCGTTGAAATAACTCCCTCAATTTGCGAATCCAAAATATGATTATGAGCTAAATCTAGCACATGATAACCTGCATCCTTAATGGCATCCATAACTTCAGCAGGAGCATTAAAGAGAGGATAACCCGCTAAATAATGATCCTTATTGATGGTTCCTTCAAAATCACCAATAGCTAAATCTGCTTGCTTGAGCCAAGGTGTCACATACTCAAAATTCTCATGAAAGTCATAGGTACCGTCTTCTTTTTTAGCTGAAAAGAAAAGTCCATCGTGGTAGAGCAAATCCCCATTAGCCATAATTCTGGCAGTTTTTTCCTCTTCCTGCTCCTGAGACTTTTGCTTAGTCCCCTCTTGAGAAATAGTATCTCGTTTTTGACTGGTTAAAGGGATTCCTTGGAAACTTTCAACCAACAAGACCAAGCCCATTGATAAAGCAACTGCTAGCAAGAGTACCGCCACAAATCCTTTATTGCTCCACCTGCGATAACTCCTAAAAAAGTTTACCAAGCCCTTCATAAAACGAAAAGCTAAACCACCCTGATTTCGATTTTGTCTTCTTTTCATCTTCATTCTCCCTACTTTCTTATGCAAGCCTTTTCTTTTTATTATATCATAGATAAGTAATTCTTTCACAATTGATACTCTTCGAAAATCTCTTCAAACCACGTCAGCGTCGCCTTACCGTATATATGTTACCGACTTCGTCAGTTCTATCTACAACCTCAAAGCAGTGCTTTGAGCAACCTACGGCTAGCTTCTTAGTTTGCTCTTTGATTTTCATTGAGTATGAATTGAACTTCCTATCTATTTTCTATAAATCCTAAAGGCTATAATACTTTCAATCCTTGACATTTTGTGATATCATGTAGAGGTAATGAAAGGAGAGAAAATGTCTGCAATAGAACGTATTACAAAAGCTGCTCACTTAATTGATATGAACGATATTATCCGCGAGGGGAACCCAACTCTACGCGCAGTTGCTGAGGAAGTTACTTTCCCCTTATCTGATCAGGAAATCATCCTTGGCGAAAAGATGATGCAATTCCTTAAACATTCCCAAGATCCTGTCATGGCTGAAAAATTGGGACTCCGCGGTGGGGTTGGACTGGCTGCTCCTCAATTGGATATCTCAAAACGCATTATCGCTGTTTTGGTACCTAATATTGTTGAAGAAGGCGAAACTCCGCAGGAAGCCTACGACTTGCAAGCCATTATGTACAATCCAAAAATCGTCTCTCACTCTGTTCAAGACGCTGCTCTTGGTGAAGGAGAAGGTTGCCTGTCTGTAGACCGCAACGTGCCTGGCTATGTTGTTCGCCATGCCCGCGTTACTGTTGACTACTTTGACAAAGATGGAGAAAAACACCGTATCAAACTCAAAGGCTACAACTCCATTGTTGTTCAGCATGAAATTGACCACATTAACGGTATCATGTTTTACGATCGTATCAATGAAAAAGACCCATTTGCAGTTAAAGATGGTTTACTGATTCTAGAATAAAGAAAATCCCGTTGCAAGACGGGGTTTTGTGTTATAATAGAGGCATGAAAACAAATGATATTGTCTATGGCGTCCACGCCGTTACCGAAGCCCTCCTTGCAAATACTGGAAACAAACTCTACCTCCAAGAAAATCTCCGAGGTAAGAATCTTGAGAAAGTCAAGGAACTGGCTACAGAAAAGAAGGTGTCCATTTCTTGGACCTCAAAAAAATCCCTCTCTGAGATGACTGAAGGTGCTGTCCACCAAGGTTTTGTTTTACGAGTGTCCGAATTTGCCTATAGCGAGCTAGATCACATCCTTTCCAAAACACGCCAAGAAGAAAATCCTTTGCTATTGATTCTGGATGGTTTGACTGACCCTCACAACCTAGGATCCATCCTGAGAACAGCCGATGCGACCAATGTTTCAGGTGTCATCATTCCCAAGCACCGTGCTGTAGGTGTTACCCCCGTCGTTGCCAAAACGGCCACAGGTGCTATCGAGCACGTTCCCATCGCCCGAGTGACCAATCTGAGCCAAACTCTGGACAAAGTCAAGGATGAAGGCTTCTGGACCTTTGGAACGGATATGAACGGTACTCCTTGCCATAAGTGGAATACAAAAGGGAAAATCGCCCTCATCATCGGAAATGAAGGAAAAGGCATCTCTAGCAACATTAAAAAACAGGTCGATGAAATGATTACCATTCCCATGAATGGCCATGTTCAAAGCCTTAATGCCAGTGTTGCTGCGGCCATTCTCATGTACGAAGTTTTCCGAAACAGACTATAAAAAAGTTTCCAGTCATCTGATTGGAAACTTTTTTATGATTAACTATGTTCTGTGATAAATTTATAGGCTTCTTGACCAGCGATAGCTCCATCTCCAACCGCTGTTGTTACTTGGCGAAGGTCTTTCTGGCGAACATCTCCAACTGCAAAGATACCGTCAACTGCAGTTTTCATGTGGTTATCTGTCACAATCCAGCCTGCCTGATCTTGGATATTCAATTCTTTAACAAAATCGCTAAGAGGGTCCAATCCAACATAGATAAAGACGCCACCGAAGGCTTGTTCTGTCACTTGACCTGTTTTCACATTTTCAAATACGACAGATTCTACTCGGTTTTCACCCTTGATTTCCTTCACTACAGAATCCCAGATAAAGCTGATTTTCTCATTCGCAAAGGCGCGGTCTTGTAAAACCTTTTGAGCACGAAGTTGGTCACGACGGTGAACAATGGTAACAGTCTTAGCAAAACGAGTCAAGAAGAGGGCTTCTTCAACAGCTGAATCTCCACCACCAACTACCAACAAATCTTGGTCACGGAAGAAAGCACCATCACACACAGCACAGTAAGAAACACCACGACTGTTCAGTTCTTCTTCTCCAGGTACTCCCAAAGGACGGTGTTTAGAACCAGTTGCTACGATAACGGTACGAGTTTCATATGTTTGGTCGTCAGTCATCACTTTCTTAAAATCACCATGGTCTTCGACATTTTCAACATATCCATAAATGTGCTCAACACCGAGATTTTCAAGCGGTTCAAACATCTTTTCTGCCAATTCAGGTCCACTAATATTAGCATATCCTGGGTAATTTTCGATATCAGATGTATTATTCATCTGACCACCTGGCAGACCACCTTCAATCAAAGCTACTTTCAAATTGCTTCGAGCAGCATACAAGGCTGCAGTCATCCCTGCAGGTCCAGCACCGATAATAATAGTATCGTACATATAGTTTCCTTCTTTCTTGTTGTAACTATCTTTATTCTAACTCTTTCTTGTCAATCACGCAAGGATTATGCCTTGAAAACAAGAATTAAACTCATAACCGCAAAGGATAATACTGGAACAACCAAGACCCCAATCATAATCATATCATAGAGATGGGCTTGGCGAGCCTTGGCTGTCTTATCAACTCCCGACATGGCTCTCAGTCCAATCCAAATTCCTAAAAAAATCAGGACGAGGATGGTGGTTAAGATCAAACTCTCGAAATATAAAGAAAATAGTTGCAGTAGCATGATTTCTCTCATTTCTATCTTTTTTAAAGAGTAAACTCAGCTAGTCCAGCTAACTGAGTTTTTCTTTATCTATTATATCAAATATAAGTCCGTTTGTAACTAGCGAAGAATTCTTTTGTCCGCTCTTCTTTAGGATGGTGGATAATCTCATCTGGTGTTCCAGACTCGATGATTTTCCCCTTATCTAAGAAGAGAATCTTATCAGCCACTTGGGCTACAAAGGACATGTCATGACTGACCAAAATCATGGTCTGACCTGACTTAGCAGCATCTGCAATAGACTTCTCTACTTCACCGACCAATTCTGGGTCAAGGGCTGAAGTTGGTTCATCTAAGAGCAAGACATCTGGTTTCATAGCAAGCGCACGCGCCAAGGCAACCCGTTGCTTTTGTCCACCTGATAAATGGCGAGGGTAATGGTTTTCACGATCAGAAAGCCCAACCTTAGCCAACTCTTCCTTGGCAATCTTAGTCGCTTCTTGGTCAGATAATTTCTTGACAACAACCAAGCCTTCTTTCACATTATCAAGTGCTGTACGGCGCTCAAACAAATTAAACTGCTGAAATACCATAGATAACTTGCGACGTAGGGCAAGGATTTCTTCTTGAGTGATTTTAGAAAAATCAACCGAGAAATCATCAATCTGAATCGAGCCACTATCAGGTGTTTCAAGATAATTGAGACTGCGAAGAAAGGTTGATTTTCCAGCTCCTGAAGAACCAATCAAGGCTACAACTTCCCCTTTTTGAATATCCAAGTCCAGATGATCCAAGACAGTCTGTCCTGAAAAGGATTTGCTTAAATTCGAAATCTTAATCATTAACGAAGGTCTCCTTTCACATCTGTTTGCACTGTATCTGGTGCAGAAATAGCCATTTTTCTCTCGATGAAACGACCAAGGCTCTCAATTCCGATATTGACTACCCAATAAACAAGAGCAACGGAGATGAAGCGCTCAAAATAACGATAATCGGCACCACCCAAAATCTGAGCTTGGGCAAAGACTTCCACAACACCCGCACTAAAGGCTAGGGAAGTTCCCTTGGTCAAGCCGATGAGGGAGTTAATCAAGGTTGGAGTTGCCACAACTGCTGCATTTGGAATAATCACTCGTCGATAAACTTGCGCTCGGGTCATACCCAGACTGCGTGCCGCCTCAATCTCACCAGGGTTAACTGAGAGAATGGCTGCACGAATGGTTTCACTAGCATAAGCTGCCTCATTAAAGGCAAAGGCGACAATCGCAAAAGCAGCGGCTGGAATCGCATTGATATTGAGACCAGTTCCCCATTGCTGATTGAGAGCTTTCAAAGCCAAAGGAATTCCGTAGTAGGTCAACATGAGCTGCACTAAAATCGGTGTCCCTTTTAAGAAACTAACAAAGAAGGCCTGCAAGGGATATAAAATCTTGACACGATTGATCTTCACAATGGCAAAAAGAAGCGCCAAAACCAAGCCAAAAAAGGCACCACCAATTGTCAACATAATCGTTGTTGGAAGTTGTTGAACAATTCTCGGAATTCCATCAAAGACCGAACGCAAGCTAAAAAGCTTGCCATCCGGAATCAATTGCATCAAGTTTTGATACCAATCTGATGCTAAAATCGTTGTAACATTCATAAAAACATCCTCTCCTGATAATGATTCATTCTACCATACTTCTGCCGTCAATGAAATTATTTGCTACGGTCAGATACAGTCTTTGTCTACCTACTAGTTTATCATACTTTAAAACAGGGAGGTTATATATTTTATCTATCAGAGAGATAAGTAAAAACTATTTCAATCCCAATTCTTCATAAGGTTTTCGATAACCGATTTGTTTAACAGTTCCATTTTCTACTAAAATTGGCCGTTTTAACAACATGCCGTCGCTTGCTAGCAACTCAGCTGCTTCTTGGTTTGACAGACTTCCTACCTTATCTTTTAACCCTAATTCACGGTATTTGATTCCACTGGTGTTAAAAAATTGCTTCAATTCAAACCCTGAGGTTTCCAGCCAGTTTAAAATAACTTCTTGGCTAGGTGTTTCTTCGGCGATATGGACGGCTTTGTAGTCCACACCGAGTTGGTTTAATTCTTGTTTTGCTTTTTTACAAGTTGAACATTTTGGGTATTCGATAAATTCTAACATGTCTTTCACTTTCTATTATTTATATCTTTAAAATCTGCGCCTTCATACTCCAAGAGCCAGGCTTTCTTTTCCACTCCTGCGGCATAACCAGTCAGACGCTTGCCTGCTCCCAGCACACGGTGACAAGGTACTAGAATAGACCAAGGATTGCGTCCTACCGCTCCACCAATTGCTTGAGCAGAAGGCACTTGCAGGTCTTGGGCTATTTGCCCATATGTCACTGTCTGACCATAAGGAATTCCCTGTAAATAGTCCCAAACTCGCTTTTCAAAATCCGTTCCAATTGGAGCCAAGGGCAAGTCGGATAAATCCTTAGGCTTGCCTTTAAAGTAAGCATCTAAGCAAGTAATAACTGGGTCTAAAATGGGATGACTAACAACTGCTTCTATCGTCTCATCTCCTAGTCCCCTCTCAAAATGCTTCTGCTCCTGAACCCAAATTCCATACAAATAATGGTCATCAGCTACGAGAGAAAGGGAGCCAATCGGCGAAGAATAGAGCATTTTTACATACTTCTTTTGCATTATTTCTTTAATTTTTGATAGGCCAAGCGTTCGCCATCAACTGGAACCTTACCAACCTGTTTAAAACCGAGTTTTTCAAAAATATGCTGCATAGCTTTGTTTTCAGCATGCGTATCTGAGCGAAAATCTAGATAATCAAAACCTTCAATCAAGCCCTCTAAAAAGGTTTGAGCAACTCCCTGTCCCTGCACATCTGCTGCCACAGCAATACGGTGAAAGACTAGGTACTCTGACTCCCCAACTTGCCAGTTGCCTTCATAAATGGCTTCATAGGCTGCCTCTGGACTCTTGGTCACAGCAGCATAGGCTAGTAGTTCTCCCTCTTCCAAGGCTACATAGGCTTGACCTGAGATAATATCTTCAATAATAATATCAGCATTTGGATAACCATTTTGCCACTGGTCACTACCAGCATCCGCTAAACATTTTTTAGCATCCTCCATCACTTGCATGATGTCATCTACTTCATTTGGAAAAGCTAAACGAATCTCCATCTTTTCTCCTCATTTCTGACTAGTTTCTCCCATCCTAGCATAATTTAAGTCTTTCTACAAGCAGTTAAAACTTGACTTTCTGTTTTTGTTATTTTATAATCTAGTTATTAAAACTAGATAAAAAGGAGTTGAAAATGAAAACTACCTTTTCCTACCCAAAATGGGCAGAAATTCCAAATATTGACCTCTATCTGGACCAGGTTTTACTCTATGTCAATCAGGTCTGTGCCCCTATCTCTCCTGATAAAGACAAAGGCTTGACAGCATCTATGGTTAACAATTATGTCAAACATGGTTACCTGACAAAACCTGACAAGAAAAAATACCAACGTCAACAGATTGCCCGTCTGATTGCTATCACAACCCTCAAGTCTGTATTTTCGATTCAAGAAATCGCTCAGACACTGAATACTCTACAAAGTCAAGCAAGTTCAGAGCAACTCTACGATGCTTTTGTGAACTACATGAACCAAGGAATTGACCCAGCTAACCCTATCATCCAAACCAGCTGCCAAACCGTTAAACTCTATCATCAAACCCTAGCCTTAATCCATCATACTCAAGAGGAGGTAATCCAATGAACACTAGTCTTAAACTCAGCAAACAACTCAGTTTCGGAGAAGAGATTGCTAATAGTGTGACCCATGCTGTGGGTGCAGTCATCATGCTCATCTTACTCCCTATTTCATCCACCTATAGTTACGAAGCACATGGCTTTTTATCCTCTATCGGCGTTTCCATTTTCGTTATCAGTCTCTTTCTCATGTTCCTCTCATCCACCATTTACCACTCTATGGCCTATGGTTCGACCCACAAATACGTCTTGAGAATTATTGACCATTCTATGATTTATGTGGCTATCGCAGGCTCTTATACGCCAGTCGTCTTAACCTTGATGAATAACTGGTTTGGCTATCTGATTATTGCTATCCAATGGGGAACGACCATCTTTGGTATTCTCTATAAAATCCTTGCTAAAAAAGTCAATGAAAAATTTAGCCTTGCTCTTTACCTGATTATGGGCTGGTTGGTTCTGGCTATCATTCCTGCCATTATCAGTCAAACGACACCAATTTTCTGGAGTCTCATGGTAACTGGCGGACTCTCTTATACAGTTGGGGCTGGATTTTACGCCAAGAAAAAACCTTATTTCCACATGATTTGGCATCTCTTTATCCTAGCTGCGTCCGCACTCCAATACATCGCCATTGTTTATTACATGTAAAACTCTAAGCAGGCAGAGCCTGCTTAGAGTTTTATAATCGAATTTCCTAAAGAGGAAGCAATATGAAAGCCGTCATTGCTTGTGCTCATAAGATCTTCAGAATCATTTACAAACTACTCTCCACCAAGCATACTTATCAAAAAGAAAAGGCGCTAGGACTGAGGAAACATTTCTAACGCAAAAACTAAAAAAATTTCAATTATAGTATAGCACAGGAAGTGATTTTTTGCGCTTTTTTACTATCTTTTTTCTTCACATATATTTATAAAGTACTGGTGCAAGCTTACATCATCAGTCAATTCAGGATGAAAAGAAGTTACCAACATATTTTTTTCTTGGGCTGCAACGATTTGATTATTCACTGTTGCTAGAATTTCTACATCTTCTCCAACACTGCTGATAATTGGACCACGGATAAAGGTCATTGGAATCTGACCAACTCCCTTACATTCTGCTTCCGTATAGAAACTTCCTAATTGGCGCCCATAGGCATTGCGCTCGACCACCATATCCATAGTTCCTAGATGACTCTCTTTCTGAGAAGTAATTTCCTTAGCCAGCAAAATCAAGCCTGCACAGGTTCCAAATACTGGTAAACCAGATAGAATGGCTTCTCGAATGGGAATCAGCATGTCCTGGTCTCGTAAGAGCTTGCCCATGGTTGTAGACTCACCACCAGGCAAAATCAAACCCGACAAGTCACTCTGAGATTTCTGAAAATCCTCTAAATTTCTGATTTCAACACTCTCGACACCTAATTGATCTAGCACTTTTGCATGCTCTGCAAAGGCACCTTGCAAGGCCAATATTCCGATTTTCATCTATTTTCCTCGCTCAGCCATGAGAATTTGGATCTCATTTTCATTGATACCAACCATAGCTTCTCCTAGATCTTCAGAGATTTGAGCTAGGATTTGAGGATTACGGAAGTTAGTCACAGCCTTAACAATGGCACTCGCTCGTTTAACAGGATCGCCTGACTTAAAAATACCTGAACCGACAAATACACCCTCTGCCCCTAATTGCATCATAAGTGCAGCATCTGCTGGCGTTGCAACGCCTCCAGCTGCGAAGTTTACAACTGGCAATTTCCCATGTTCATGGACGTATTGAACCAATTCTACAGGGACTTGCAATTCCTTGGCAGCAACATAAAGTTCGTCCTCGCGTAGGTTTTGAATACGGCGAATTTCCTGATTCATCATACGCATATGGCGAACAGCTTGGACAATATCTCCTGTACCCGGTTCTCCTTTAGTACGAATCATGGAAGCACCTTCAGCGATACGACGCAAGGCTTCCCCCAAGTCCTTAGCTCCACAGACAAAAGGTACTTGAAATTCTTTCTTGTCCACATGGAAACGATCGTCAGCTGGAGATAAAACTTCACTCTCATCGATATAGTCAATCTCAATAGCCTCTAAAATCTGAGCTTCAACAAAATGCCCGATTCTAACCTTAGCCATCACTGGAATGCTAACCGCTTCTTGGATTTCCTTAATCATCTTTGGATCACTCATACGGGAAACACCACCAGCTGCACGAATATCAGCTGGAATCCGCTCCAAAGCCATAACAGCAGCCGCACCAGCAGCCTCTGCAATACGAGCCTGTTCAGGATTTTGAACGTCCATGATAACCCCACCTTTGAGCATCTGTGCCAAATTTTTATTTAATTCATAACGATTTTCAGTCATTTGTTTTATCCTCATCATTTATATTGGTAGCTACCATTTCATTTTAAAATAGAACAGAGTGAATCACAAGATAAAAAAAGAAGAATTGTGTGGGTACAGATTGAATCGAGTAGGGGCTAAGACTAGTCCCTCTCACACCACCGTAGGTGCCGTTCGGCATAGGGCAGTTCAACTAATACTCATATCTATTTTCAAAAAGCATTCTGGTTCATTCTCTTTTAACGATGGACTTTACAACACTCCTCTCTAATCCTTGTATGATCTCTTGAAATGTATCAATGCCAGCTTCCAAGGTTTGAAATGCTTTATTCTGGAAGCCACCTTCACCAAGCTCTTTCTGCATCTGTTCAATAGGATTCATCTCTGGCCTGTATGGGGGAATAAAGGGAAAGCCAATATGATTTGGAATAGTTAAGCTACTTGATGGATGCCCTAGGGCATGATCCATGACTAGTAAAATAAAATCAGTTGGATAGGCCTGTGACAGTTCTTGTAAACAAGCTTTCCTCCATTCAGTATGGCATCCTCCGGCAAGCAGGAAAAAGGATGCTCCTCTATAAGCATCAACAGCTCTCTAACAGTAAGAGAATTCATGCACGGAATGACTATGGACAGGAGGACCTATTCCTTTAGGTGGCTAACAAGATCCTAGTTTACTGCCTATCCGAAACCAGTCTCATCTTTGATGCATGAACCCAAGCTTACGAAAGCATCTACTATCTTTAAAGCGTTTTCTTACCTTCTTGAATAGAGATGGGATGTTTAGACGCGGCAATGGTTTGAGCGCCTGCTTTCTTAGGATCTAGGGCAACAGTGCGCCAGCTATGTCGCTTCAACAGTTGACAGAAAGCATCACCTGTGTAGGAACGACTAATCTCCTTTTGATAGGACTGAAGAAATGGAGTATCACTAAACCTCCTGAGAAACAATCTCTAGAACACTTGTCCTACAACGGCCTGTATATCCTAGTCCGGTACGTTATAAGCAATGAATTCATTTTTATTACAATTCAATCTAGATTTTGCAGGAAATCTACTGTAACAACTTCCTCTTCCTCTGAAGTTTTCAAATGACCGGAAAACTATCTATTCCTTGACTGTCATATAAACGTGGTTACAACCACCACGTCTTTCTTGAAGGAGAGAGTCCGAACCTAACTCCTCATCCTTCTTTAAATTTCACCAAACTACAGTCTAGACGCTCTATCATCTCTTGATAGGATTTTCCCATCAAACAAAGCAGAACGATTGGAAGACTTTGTGTTAGAGGCTTAGTAAGGTCTTTAAAGAGAAAGGTGATTTCTTGTTTAGCTAATTTCATGTTACTATCGTACAATGCTTTTTGAAGTATGTCTAGTATTAACCACTCTTTTCATCACCCCACTACAAGTTGATAAAGAGCCACAAAACTTCAAGACTTTTCTAAGTATTTTCGATATAAGCATTAAATATATTTCAGAAAAAGCAACATTAACCTCCCTTATACTCAATGAAAATCAAAGAGCAAACTAGGAAGCTAGCCGCAAGCTGTACTTGAGTACGGTAAGGCGACGCTGACGCGGTTTGAATTTGATTTTCGAAGAGTATTAACTGAAACAAACTCAAGTTCACTAAATTGGTTAATAATTCTTTTCAAGTCTTTATCTGCTTTTTTCTCTGACACATCATATTCAGATGTTAATTTTCTCAATAAGTGGTCATATGAAATTGAAGTATCAATTTTAGACCATATAAAAAGATTTCTCTCTCCATCACTTATAACATTGATTTTACTTCGAGTATCCTTTAAATTATCATTAATATCAATTCCATTAATTGTAATTTCTCCTGAATCTTGTTTTAGAAGCGTTGTCATCATTTTTATTAAGGTTGTTTTGCCTGCCCCATTTTCTCCTAAAACTCCAATTATTTTTCCTCTTGGAATTTTTAATGAAACATTATTAATAGCTTACTTTTTCTTTTTAGTAAATTAATCTTCGTTTTTGTAAGATAACTTTTAGATACATTTTTTACTTCTAACATCGGAATTCTCCTAAATTGTTAAATATTCGATCACTTTCTTCTCCATCTTTTTATAACTGAGCAAGCCAATCACAATAAAAACTAATGAGAGAAGTAAAACTTTAAAAATCAATAGACATAGTTGAAGCGATTCCAAATCTCCAGAAGATATTAGTCTAACTATCTCTAAGCCATAAGTAATTGGTAATAAATCACCAACACATTTTAGAAAATCAAGAAGCACTGTCCTAGGAAATGTAACACCAGATACTAAAAATATCAAAATAAATAACGTATTCTGACTTATAAATGTATCTCTTAACCAGAGCATTATGTTAGCAACAAAAACACTCATAGAAAATGATATTAAAACAATAACAACATAACTCTCAACAGCCAATAGGATATTGGAGTTGCCATGAACTTTGCACCGAGCAAAATAGAAATAATAAAAAGTGAACAAAACTCCATAAAAGTTCTTCCAAGCTGTTCAATGAACACGCCTATATAATAGCTGAAAATACTATATGGAGTTATAAATAAGCTTTCCAAGGTTCCCTCTCGAACCTCAACCATCAATGAACGCCCTACATTCATCAAAATAGCAACAGCAACATTGTAGTAAAGCATCCCAGCAGCAGCGAAAGTAAAATAATCAATCACTTCTACTTGACTAACTACTAATTTGTTATTAAAAAGATAATGAGCAATTAACCAATACCCTAAAAGCTGAAAAATGGCATCTAACAATCGATTCAGGAATAGAGCTACTGGAAAAAATCTAGTATACATTTGAAAATTTCTAATTATTAATGCCTTAATCAACTTTCGATAATCTCCATTTCTACTCTTTTATAATCGTGCCAATCTCACCTCCTGATAAAAGAAGTGCATTCGCATCATCAGTATCAATATGCATTTCCAATCTATATTTATCACTCACTCTGCAATGAACATCATGCAAAGTAGCACTTTTTTCGCTTTTTACTTCAACAGAAACTATATCTCCATTTTTAAGACCCATTTCCTCAGCTTCTTCTGTGGCAAAGTGAATATGTCTATTAGCAATAATGCACCCTTCATCTAAATTAACTCTTCCATTAGGTCCTATAATGGTAATCGGTGAAGAGTTTTCAATCTCACTCGAAGTACGTACTGGTGGAGTTATCTTTAATAATCTAGAATCTGTTTTAGAAACCTCAACTTGTGTATAAGGACGAATTGGTCCTAATACCCTGACACGATTAATCTCGCCAGATGCCGACTGAATTGTAACCTGTTCTTCAGCAGCAAATTCACCAGGCTGATACAAATCTTTTAACTTGTTTAGTTGGTATCCTTCACCAAATAAAATATCTAAATGTTCCCTCTTTAAATGAACATGTCTAGCAGAAATGTTAATGATTACTTGATTAATTTCCATGATAATTTATCTCCTTTTCCTATTTATAATACCATATTTTTTTCTGATTCATTATACTCAAAATGAATCAAAGCCTCTTTATTCAGATACATACCCTCTTCATTGAGTAAATGATTCAAATCAGAGTTCCATTGTGACGGTTTATCTCCTATACTTTCTAAGTTCTCAACAAAAGTATAGATATAAAAGTTTGTTGCTCTATATTTTTCACCTCCTATATTAAAATCTCTAAATAAGCTTATTGCTAATATTTTATAGTCGCTTAGTTTCAAACAAGCATGTTATAATAAAGCTATGCATGTAGTACAGATTTTAAACAGCGAGCATTAGATTACATCAAAGAGGGGGCACAGCCATGTCGAGGCAGCCAAGGTTTTTGATGTCGGCGTCAGAACTCTCTTCACATGGAAAAAGAACTTACGTGAACAAGGACACTTAGAGAGGAAAAAGCGAGTCGTCAAAAACCGAAAGATTCCTTTAGAGGAATTAAAATCCTTTGTAGAGGCTCATCCAGATGCTTTTTTACGGGAAATTGCGGCACATTTTGATTGTGCTATCCCTTCAGTATGGGCAGCTTTAAA
>NZ_VMLS01000022.1:0-30997 GCF_013276805.1 Streptococcus sp. 1449 | reverse complement strand
AGCAGTTTCTTTAGATGGTTGATTAGACTCAGTACCTTGTGGGGCATGAGTTTGATTCTCCTCGCCCCCTGATTCCACGACTGGGGTTGCTGGTTCTGGTTGCTTCGGCTCGGCTTCAGGTTTGTCAGGTGTTTGTTTCTCGCCCGGTCTTGCTTCTGTACCCGGCGTTTCTTCTGCTCCTGGTCTTGATTGTCCTATTCCATCAGCTGGTTTTGTCTCTGTTTCATTCTCTACTATTGGAGTTTTTTCAGGTTGAACTGGTCTACTTTCCTCTAGATCTGGAGTTACAGGTTGTGTTGGTTTTGGTGCAACTTCTTCCTTAGTCCCAACTACAATCACCTTGTCCACCGGATCTTTTGTGATTATATTTTCTATAACTTTGCTAGATTTTTCCCCATTAACGACAGTGACTTCCGTATAGATGGTGCGTTCACCAACAACACCTTCTTGAACAACTTTAGTTTGCCCTTTAGCTAGGGTTGCATCTTCTTGTTCTATCGTTTGGAAAGCAACCTCCTCTGTAGTGATTAACAATTCGGGTTTCTCTACTGTGGCATTTAACATACCTTCCTCAGGACTTGTTTTATAATCACTATTATCTTTTGCTTTCGGTTGTTCTACTTGGGGATTTCCTGCAACTTCTTCCTTAGTCCCTATAGGCACCATTTCATCAGGAGCTTCAACAATTTTCTCAACTGCGTAGGATGGTTGAGGAGATTGTACAAGATCTTCAGTCGAGCTAAAATGAGACGCAGTCTGTGGTACAATCTTCTTAGATTGAGGTTCTGAACTTTCCTCCTTTTGAGATAATGCTGGCGACTCTACCTTATCAACAGAAAGTTCCTTACTAGCACTATCTCTTACCAAATAATATCCCGTAAATTCGTATCCTTGGACTCTTTCAGGACTTGGTAGAAACTGACCTTCTACTCTCTTAACAAGGGCTGGTTGCAATTCTACCAGATTTTCGAAAGCAGAGATGGATGCTCCCCAGCCACCAACAGCAAAGACGGTCACAAGGAAGTAAGACGCTCCCTTTTTTCTCTTGATTAAAGTGAAGGAAAGCAATAATAATCCTGCTCCCAAGATAAACATCCCATCATTAGAAAAAAGACCTGTTTCTGGTAATCTTGTAGCCAATTTTCGATAGACAAAATAGTATTCTTTTCCCTCTTTTACCTCAATTTTATTTTCTTCAAACCATTGCAACTCAGATTTCAGCTTTTCAGGTAAATCCTGCTCATCCAAATAATGACTTGAAATTAGTTTTGAACTCGTTTCTGTAGCCTGTACAGGTTGAGCACCCATACCAGCAAAAAATAAACTCGTTCCTAGCAAAACCGAGCAAGCTCCTATTGCATATTTCCTCAAAGAAAAACGCTGCTTTCTCTCAAATTGAAATTCTTTCATCCCATCTCCCATCATTCATTATTACTGTATATTTAGTATATCAGAAATAGTTTGTATTCACAAATCTTTCTAGTTATTCCCTTATCATTCCAAGTTAAGGGCAACAACATACAATAATTTTTATTTAATACTCTTCGAAAATCTCTTCAAACCACGTCAGCGTCGCCTTGCCGTAGGTATGGTTACTGACTTCGTCAGTTCTATCCACAACCTCAAAACTGTGTTTTGAGCTGACTTCGTCAGTTCTATCTGCAACCTCAAAGCAGTGCTTTGAGCAACCTGCGGCTAGCTTCCTAGTTTGCTCTTTGATTTTCATTGAGTATAAATGTATATCAATATTTTTTGTTTTTCTTAATAAACGCAATGCAAAAAGAGCCTGTTGCCAAGCTCTTTAGTCTATTATTTCTTCTCAGCGCGAAGAGCTGACAAGATTTGTGTACGGATATCATCCACACCATTTGGCGTATTTGGTAAAAAGATAGTTTGATTTCCTTTAGAGGCAAAGGTATTCAAGGTATCCAAATACTGGTTGGTCAAAAGGATGGACATGATTTGTTCTTCTGTCATGCCAACATTGGCTTCCTTGAGTTCGGTGATAGATTCTGCCAATCCATCCACAATCGCCTTACGTTGTTGGGCAATCCCCACACCATGAAGGCGGTCTTTTTCTGCTTCGGCTTCAGCTGCAGTGACAATTTTAATCTTATCGGCTTCTGCCAATTCTTGCGCTGCGACCCGTTTGCGTTGCGCCGCATTGATTTCATTCATGGATTGCTTAACTTCTGCATCTGGCTCCACCTTAGTAATCAAGGTTTTCACGATAATGTAGCCGTAAGTGGTCATTTCTTCTGCTACTTGGTGTTGAACTTCAAGGGCAATCTCATCTTTTTTCTCAAACAATTCGTCCAAGGTTAATTTGGGAACAGAAGAGCGAAGAGCATCTTCGATATAAGATTTAATCTGAGATTCTGGACGCATGAGTTTATAGTAGGCATCTGTCACGCTCTGCTCATTGACACGGTACTGAGTCGCTACATTCATCATCACGAACACATTGTCCTTGGTCTTGGTCTCAACCACAATATCACTTTGCAGCAAGCGCAACTGAATGCGTGCTGCAATCGAGTCAATCCCAAAAGGCAAGCGAATATGAATACCGCTGTTGGAAACCTTTTGGTATTTCCCAAAGCGTTCAATAATCGCCACCGACTGCTGACGAACCACATAAACTGTACTCAGTGTGACTATCACCAATAGGAGCACACAAACAATCAGAAAAATCATGAAAAATATTGCCATAATGGAACCTCCACAAGTATTTTTCTAGTATTATATCACATTTAAAGAAGGCTGTGCCGTTTTTACTGCGATTTTTCCTGAAATGTCAATAATTAGAGGTGAAACTGCATTTCAAGTTAGTAATCTCTTTTTTTCACTGCATTAACTTCTATAGAATCTTCATCCATAGTCAGAGAATGACTTGCCTTAACTTTTCTCTCGTGCTATACTATTTATGAAATTAATGAATAGGAGATATTTCATGAAATCAGCAAAAACTACTGTTACAATCCTTTCTGCACTTGCATCTGTCGTCTTATTATCTAGTTGTGCAACAAAGTCTACAGAAACACAGACAAGCAATAAGAGCTCATCTGATAATCAGATTACAATGACATATGACCAACTACGGTCAAGAGAAAATACTATGTCAACCCTTTGGTATCAAAAATCAGCTGAAACCAAAGCCTTGTATCTACAAGGTTATAATGTTGCCACAGATCGTCTAAAGGAATTACTGAAAACAGAATCAGACAAGCCTTATTCAATCATTTTGGACTTAGATGAAACAGTCTTAGATAATAGTCCTTATCAAGTTCAAAATATCAAAGACGGAACAGCATTCACACCTGAAAATTGGGATATTTGGGTTCAAAAAGCTGCAGCAAAAGCCGTCCCAGGAGCCAAGAAGTTTCTTCAATTTGCCAATCAAAACGGCATCCAAATTTACTATATTTCTGACCGCTCAGTTAATCAAATAGATGCTACGATTAAAAATCTAGAAAACGAAGGAATCCCTGTACAAGGGCGTGATCACCTCATGCTCTTAGAAAGTGGTGTAAAATCCAAAGAAGGGCGTCGCCAAGCAGTTCAAGAGAAAACTAATCTAGTATTACTATTTGGTGATAACCTCGTAGACTTTGCAGATTTTTCGAAGATTTCTGAATCTGACCGTGATAAACAACTTGAAGAATTGCAAAAAGAATTCGGTGAAAAATTCATCATCTTCCCAAATCCAATGTACGGATCATGGGAAACAGCTGTCTACGCTGGCAATAAATTGGATGCTAAAGGTCAAGTGGAAGAACGCCAAAAGGCTTTGCAAGGTTTTAATAAATAAAACAAATAAGCTGATTCTATATAAACTAAGGTTAACTTACAATCTTCAAAAAGTGGATAGGAAGGAATTCTGATAATCAGAAAACTTTCCTATCCACTTTTTTAATTGATATAACATCAAGCTTTTATACATCTGATACTATACGTTTTTCTGATTTTAAAGACTTTGTCGCCTAGACCCTATATTTCAAGAATTAAGTGACCTTGATGATCTAAATTTATTGTGGTATACTATTTTTGTCATCGGTTACCGATTACGTTCCTATGGGTTCGTGAGAGGAGGTGAAACTAATGAGCCTTATCATAGAGCTCGCTCTTACTATTATAGCGGATGTTATAGCTGGAATTATCTTGTATTTCGTCTGCAGATGGCTAGATAGTAAGGAGTAGACCGAGTGACTAGCCTATAAACACCCGTTAAATCGCTAAGATACGTCAAAAAAGCCCTTAACTACGGCCATAGTTAGGGGCTTTGGTGTTCTAATGAACCTTATCAATTAACTACATTTTAGCATATAATCTACAATAGTTCAAGCATTAAGTGAGGTTGATGATCTAAATTTAGTGTGGTATACTATTTTTGTCATCGGTTACCGATTACGTTCCTATGGGTTCGTGAGAGGAGGTGAAACTAATGAGCCTTATACCAGAGCTTGCTCTTACTATTATAGCAGATGTTATAGCTGGAATTATCTTGTATTTCGTCTGCAAATGGCTAGATGGTAAGAAGTAGACCGACTGACTAGCCTATAAACACCCATTAAATCGCTAAGATACGTCAAAAAAGCCCTTAACTATGGCACTAGTTAGGGGCTTTGGTGTTCTAATGAACCTTATACACTAACTACATTCTAGCATATAAGCCCAGATATTTCAAGAGTTTTATTTATTTTTTCAGGTTCCCTTAGTTCTGAAAGGTATTTGATTTTTCATCAATTCATTTAAAAATACTATACAAATTTCTTTACATTTTCCATAAGTGTGATATAATGAACTCAATAAGATAACTTGTGAAGGATAAACGCTGGGTCCCAGAATGGGGTAGACTGAAAGGTTGAGCATTCCTATGTGCCTGGGGTTATCTTTTTATTTTGATTTTTTAAGGCTCTCTACAAAGTTTAGAGGGTCTTTTTCTATTTCTGTAATGATAAAGTCAACAAATTGCTGTGAATAGGTATAGTGCTCAGACTTACCTATTTTATGGCAATATGCAAATTTCTCGTCAGTTTTTATTGAATAGAAATCAATGATTAAGGTTAGAACATATTGATTGAAACCAGATTTATAATTTAATTTGATATTCTTCTTGTTTAATCGATCATTTACAACTGAGATGATATTCCCGTATGAATATTTGTGAGTCTCTGATGGATCTTTTAAATCTTTTACTATTGCTACTTGAGAGGGAGATTGATTTGCAATTGAGACAACGAAGTCAGCTTCAGACTTTTTCTTTGTGATGTATAGGTTTTGTTTTACACCGATTGCAAATTTATCTGAATTATACTCAGAAACAAGAACATCTATAGCATTTGCTTGCTGAATAAACTTTTCTGCAATTTCCGCTGGGTATTTTAGTCTGATTTGTTCATTTGTCAGAGGCTCATAACTTGCTGATATAGTTAGGAAATTTTGTGCAATGGTCTCAGTGATGTCTCTACCATGAAATCTCTGAAGTTCATTGACATAGTTAAGTACACACGCTTGAAATAGTGGAGCGTACTTTAGTTCGTAATCCTCTGTAATATAATGTGTGCTGATATTTCTAAGCTCAATAATACGCTCCAGATTTAGTCGAATTCGTGTACTATCATCGGAATAAATTTTCTTGATAACATTTTCAAGGCTGAGAGTTCTATCTGGATTATCCTTAAAATAGATTGATAGATTTCTATTTAGCATTTCAGACTTCAACATCAACTCCCAAGCATTACATATGAAAAAACTGAATCCTTCAATACGATATTTGATTGTAGGCTTGTTGTAAATTTCCAGCCCCATAATAAAGGCCTCAACACTTTTATCAACAAGTCGTTGACTTAAATTTTTCATATTTTTCTTGCCTCCAATCTAACTATTAAGCAATCTTTTTAATAAAAACAGTTGCTTTTTATTTTTTTCTTATTCATTTGTCAAATTTGCCGTTTTTTACAGTTTAGTTTATAAAGTCGGATTTCCCTTCCTCCATAATTTTCTTTTATAAAACATCAAGCCCTTAACTGACATCTGATTACTAAACAGGTAACTTACGAAAAATACGCAGACATATCAGAATTACAAGAGAATTTCTAATATCACTATATCGCTTCTTTTATTAAAGACTAACTTTTTTGTTAAAATGTTTATACTCAACAAAAATCAAAGAGCAAATTAGAAAACTAGGATTATATATTCCTGTAGAATATACCAAAACACCCCTTAACTATCGCACTAGTTAAGGGATTTGGTGTTCTAATGAACCTTGCCTATCGATTTTATTCTAACATACAGGTCCAGATATTTCAAGAGTTTTATTTATTATTTAAAGTTCCTTAGTTCTGAAAGGTATTTGATTTTTCATCAATTCATTTAAAAATACTATACAAATTTCTTACATTTTCCATAAGTGTGATATAATGGACTCAATAAGATAACTTGTGAAGGATAAACGCTGGGTCCCAGAATGGGGTAGACTGAAAGGTTGAGCATTCCTATGTGCTGGGGGGTATCTTTTTATTTTGATTTTTTAAGGCTCTCTACAAAGTTTAGAGGGTCTTTTTCTATTCCTGTAGAATATACCAAAACACCCCTTAACTATGGCAGTAGTTAGGGGCTTTAGTGTTCTAATGAACCTTATCCGATAAAATTATTCTAACATACAGGCCCAGATATTTCAAGAGTTTTATTTGATTTTGATATTTTTGAAATTCCTTAGGTGTCTGAAAGGTCTATAATGACGTTATACTCAATGAAAATCAAAGAGCAAACTAAGAAGCTAGCCGCAGGCTGCTCAAAGCACTGTTTTGAGGTTGTGGATAGAACTGACGAAGTCAGTAACATCTATACGGCAAGGCGACGTTGACGCGACTTGAAGAGATTTTCGAAGAGTATTACCATCTAGTACCCCAAAAACCGACTAGCTCCTATGAACTAGTCGGTTTCTCATTAATGCGCCAACATTTCTTGGGCGATTTCTTGACCAGATAGGTTATCTGGGTAGTAGGTTGGCCAGTTATCCATTTCTTCAAAGAGGGCTTCTTGGCTTGTACCTCCAAAGAATATATGGAAATGTTCTGCCTTAACTGGGGCGATATTGTGGTCACTAAACTGAACATACTTGAACTGTCCAGCGTCAGCATCTGTCGCTTCAAAGAGGAAGCGCACGCCACGATTGCCTTTCTTGTAAGTCAAGATTTTCTTACCGACATACTTGTAGGTGTATTTCTTGCTTTGTCCACCTTGAACAAATTCCATAGTATTATCAGTAATGTTAATCTTAGTGACATCTGTCTGATAGCCTTTTGTATAGTAGGCCTTGTACTCAGCCTGGGTCATCTTACCAGTCAACTTAGCCTTGTAGTCAAAGACTTGGTCAAACGTGCCATCTTCAAGGAAAGGATAAACTGATTGCCAGTTACCTACATAGTCACTCAAGGTGCGGTCCTTGACGTCTGCATCCTCGAAGTAACCATTTTGGACTGTCTTGGTATCCTCTGCCTTTTCAGGTTCGATTGCTGGGCCTTCTTGGTCTGTTGTTTGTTTCAAAGCCTTGAGGTTTTTCTCCATCACGGAAATGTAGTTTTCTCCAGCCTTGGTGTCCTCTTCTGTCAGACTTTCTAAAGGATTGAGGACATCAGTTTTGACACCTGCTTCTTTTGAAAGTGTGTTAGCAAGGGCTTGTGAGGCATTTTCTTCAAAATAGATATAGGCGATTTTATTTTTCTTGACATACTCTGTCAATTCTGCCAAGCGAGCAGCTGATGGCTCTGCATCTGGAGAAAGTCCTGAGATTGCGACTTGTTTGAGCCCATAGTCCAAGGCAAGGTAGTTAAAGGCTGCGTGTTGAGTCACAAAGCTCTTTTGTTTGGCTTGAGACAAGCCTTCTGCATAAGCCTTATCCAAGGCTTGCAATTTTTTGATATAGGCAGCTGCGTTCTTTTCAAAGGTCTCTTTTTTATCAGGATAATCTGCTGACAAGCTATCACGGATGTGCTCTACTAGTTTAATGGCACGGACTGGTGATAACCAAACATGGGGGTCAAACTCATGGTGATGGCCTTCTTCTCCATGGTCATGGTCTCCCTCTTCTTCCTCACCACCTGGCAAAAGCAACATATCGCCTGTCGCCTTGATGGTTTTCACCTTTTTCTTATCCAAAGTATCTAGCATTTTAGGGACCCATGTTTCCATGTTTTCATTTTCATAAACGAAGGTGTCTGCGTCTTGGATTTTGGCAACTGCCTTGGCAGACGGTTCATATTCATGGGGTTCTGTACCGGCACCGATGAGGAGTTCTACATTAGCAGTATCTCCTGCGACTTGCTTGGTAAATTCATAGACAGGGTAAAAGGTTGTCACGATATTGAGTTTGCCATCTGCCTGTTTTTGATTGGAACAAGCCACTAAAAACAAGGCACATAGACTGGCTAGTAATAAGCTAATTTTTTTCATCTTAGTCTCCTATTTGATAAAACGTCTTACTAAACTAATGAGCAAGAAAACAGTTACAAAAATAATAGTAATACTTGCACTTGCAGGTGTTTCTGCATAGTAGGAAATGTAAAGTCCTGCTACCATTCCCAAAAATCCAATCGCACTGGCAAGTAGCATAACCGATTTAAAGTTTTTCCCCAGACGCAGGGCAATACTAGCTGGCAAGACCATAATGGTCGATACCAGAAGAGCTCCTGCAGCTGGAATCATAAGGGCAATGGCCACCCCTGTCACCATGTTAAAAAGAATGGACATGGTACGAACGGGCAAGCCATCCACAAAGGCCGTATCCTCATCAAATGTCAGGATATACATAGGACGGAGGAAGAGGAAGGTCAAAATCAAAACAACCGCCGCAATGACGAAGAGGGAAATGACCTGCTCCTCACTGATAGTCACGATTGAACCAAAAAGGTACTGGTCCAAACTCATAGAACTAGAGCTTTTCCCCTTGCTCATGACAATCAGAGAAACAGCCAGACCTGTTGACATGAGGATAGCTGTCCCGATTTCCATAAAGCTCTTGTAAACCGTACGTAGATACTCCAGAAAGACCGCCGCAATCAAGACAATAGCAATAGTTGAAATAGTCGGAGAAATCCCCAGAACCAGACCAAAGGCTACTCCTGAAAGCGAGACGTGACTAAGAGTATCACTCATCAAACTCTGACGACGCAAGATAAGGAAGGTTCCAAGAACTGGCGAGAAAAGACTCATAGCAATAACCGCCAGAAAGGCGCGTTGCATAAAGTCATAAGATAACAAACTAAGCATGGCCCACCTCCTGGTCATTCTCATGAACGTTGAAACAACGCCATGGCGAGTCTTGGTTACGGACTAGATGAATATTGCGATCCGCATAATCCTTAACTTCTTCAGGGTCATGGGTAATCATCAAAACAGCCTTGCCATGATGATGGGCGCTGTGGTGCATGAGTTCGTAAAATTCATTTTTACTTCCTGCATCCATCCCCGTTGTCGGCTCATCTAGGATAAACACATCTGGATCCGAAGCAAACATACGCGCAATCACTGCTCGCTGCTTTTGTCCTCCAGATAGAGACCCCAAGCGTTTGTCTCGATGTTCCCACATGCCAACTGAGTCTAAACTAGCCTTGATATGCTCCTCATCATGAGCATTCAAACGACGAAACCAACCCTTTCGCGGATAGCGGCCCGACTTGACAAATTCATAAACCGTACTTGGAAAACCTGCATTAAAACTAGCAATCTGTTGAGGAAGGTAGGCTATTCTCAATTTCTTACCCTGCGTATTTGTCTTTGAAATGGTTACCTTACCAATGCGTGGTTGGAGAATTCCAAGACTGGCCTTGATGAGTGTCGTCTTAGCCGCCCCATTCTCCCCCGTCAAGGTAACAAATTCCCCACTATCAACACTATAATTGATATGCTCAAGAACGGGCTCCTTATCATAATAGAAGGATAAATCCTCTACCGTAATATATCTCATTATTTGATTTCTCCTACTAAAGCAGTCAAAAACCGCTGAATCACTTTTTGTTCATTTGGAGTAAACTGAGTCGCCACTTGTTCATAGGTTAAAAGTGTATGCTCATGGTGATGGTGGTGCTCCTCAGCGATTGGACGAGCCAAATCAGTCAATTGATAAAAAATCACACGCGCATCCTTAGGATCTTTAGATGTTTCCAACATTCCTTCCTTGACCAAAGACTTAATGGCCTTGGTAACTGCCGCCTGACTGACATTGAGGCGACGGGCCAATTCTGAATTTGTTAAAGATTCCTCCGACAAGAGCATGAGGATATGCTCCTGGGTATTGGTCAGAGCTACCTCGCTAGTACAATGACCTATTAAAATTTCATGCTGATTTTCTGCCTGCAAAATCACCTCATTCAAAAAAGCATCAATATCCTTCGCTAGCTGTCTCATATCTGACTCCTTTCCTTTTGAACTTCTCTTTTTTAAGAGAAAAATACTATTCTGTGGAATTTTGTTTACCAGTTAATTATATCACAAGCAAAAAAAGAGTCAAGAAAAAACGTAAAAATCAGCTTCATTCTTGAACTCTTCTATATTATGATCTATTGAAATTCTTTGACATCTCCATCGTATGTCGCCCAGTCTTTGCTGAAAAAGCGCTCATTCAGATGGTAAGTCGGAGCTGGTGTGGGATTGGATAGGAAAGGATCAACTGCCTTGTCAAAAGCCAACCAACCCAACCAACCAAGGTGAATGGTGTCCTTCATAAAGAAAGGATCCCCACCATCCTTAGAAAAATCTGCTATATTGGTAAAACCTTGACTCTCTAACTGGTAGCGAATCTTCTGCACCGTTTGTTGGTACATATCCTCTCGTAGACCAGCGTAGTCCATCCATTTTTTGTTAACAGGTGGAATGATAAAAATTGGGTTTACCTTAGATTTAGAAAACTGTGTTAAAACCAACTGCAGGTCATTATACTCTGGTGATTTGAGGTAGGTGAAGTTTTTCTGAGAATCCTTTAATTTCTTCAAATCCTTCTTGATCTGCTTATTATAGAAATCATTTTCCATTCCCAGATCATTATTAGAAGTATTTTTTTCTGCATCTGCTTTAACAATATCTTCTATAGTTTGATAAGAAAACTGGTCTGGCAAGGTCTTTAAATACTTAACTACATGTTTATCATAATTGACATAGCCTCTAACTGAAAACTGTCCAAAAAAGGAAGCCTGGCGTTCATTAAACCGAGCCAATAATTCAATCGTCTCATTGTCTTCCGTCGACAATTCTTCTTTGCTTGCCAACTTCTGAACCAAATCCTTCATAGCTACGTTGGGAAACTGCTGTAGTAAGCGAGTCGCCGCATATTGGCTAGCCTGATCTCCAGATTGATGTTCCAGAAAACTGGTCAACTGGTCTCCATTAAAATACTGCTGGAAGGCTGCTGGCTCATAGCCATTTTTACTGAACCACTGAGGTGAGATAACATACACAACTTGTTTATTCTCCAGTTGTGGCAACATCTGTTGCATTCCAAAATACTGGTTAAGCGATGCAGCTCCCCTCTGTCCTAAAAGATAAGGACGGTAGGAGCGATTGTATTTCTCAGCTAATACCGCAGGATGAGCACCGTCAAAACGAAGCCATTCACTAGAGCCAAAGAAGGGAACAAAACGTGTATTTGGATCAGATAGTGCTCTGACTTTTTGACTTCGCTCCTTAAAACTATCGATAGTAGTAGCCACTGCTGAACGCTTTTCAGCTCCTAGATTATGACGCATCTCAGTAGGATAAAAGAAAATGAGCAGAAAAACCAACAAACCAGCTATCAAGACCGGTCCGAAGATCATCCATAAGCGTTTAAGCATTTTGTAGCTCCACAATACCAGCTATGATTTTATTAGCTGTATTCCAGTCGTCGCGACCAAACTCTGTTACAGGGACACGAATGTCAAAACGGTTCTCAATCTCCACAATCAATTCAACCGTTCCCATACTATCCAAGACACCTGCATCAAAAAGATCTTCATCCATCATGTCAGAAACATCTTCCATAAACAACTCATCAATAATTTCGATAACTTCTGATTTGATATCCATATTTTATTTCCTTTTATTTTTTAAACCATAAATCATTCAAGAATCCAGAAAAGATTAAGAATGACAGCATGACGACATGGAAGGTGACAACCATGCCAAGCAACTGAATCCAGCGATTCTCAGGTAGAGCAGGCTTCCCTGCTTTTTTCCGCTCCTTATTGAGCGTTTTTTTCTTGCGAATCCAAGCGTCATTGATGACCAAGCCTAATCCATGAAAGAGTCCATAGGCGATGTAGTACCAAGTCACTCCATGCCAAAATCCCATGATTAGCATATTGACAACGTAGGCTACACTTGAGGTTACATTGCGATTTTTAAAGACCTTCTTTCTGGTCAATACCATGACCATTCGCATAAAGACAAAGTCACGGAACCAGAAAGACAGACTCATATGCCAGCGATTCCAAAACTCCTTCAAATCCCTTGATAAAAAGGGCTTGTTAAAGTTGATAGGGCTACGGATTCCCATTAAATTTGAGATGGCTAAGGCAAACATAGAATAACCTGCAAAGTCAAAGAAGAGCTCCAGACCAAAGGTATACATAACTGCCAAGGCATAGAGGTTAAAGAAGCCACCTGACTGCAGGGCTAGATTCTTCAGAGGAGGGAGTAAGGTCTCTCCTAAAACATGAGCTAGGATAAACTTATACAAAAAGCCCCACATGATATAGCGAACAGATTCATCCAGCATATCCATCAACTCATCTCGCTCAGGAATGGCCTGATAATTTTCATTAAATCGCTTAAAGCGATCGATTGGTCCACTTGAAAAAGTCGGCATGAAGAGAAGGAAACGAAGGAATTCCCAGAGGGTAAAATCCTTAATCACTCCATCTCTCAGCTCGATGATAATTCCAACCGAACGAAAGGTCAGGTAAGAAATTCCCAAAAATCCAAGCAAAGACTGCGTTCCATTGATAGCTGGCTGCACCTTGACAAGGATAATCGGAAGGAGGGACAGAAAACTAACTAAGTAGAAGACCCACTTGCCATCCTTGCTTTTTCGATAATGCTTGTAGAAAAGCAGGAGCACTATTTCCCAGCAAAGGTAAATACCCAAGGCAGCCAATTGATTTGTCTTTCCACCCACCAACATGGTGACGATGAAGAAGAGACTTACCAGCACTTCATACCAGGCAAAGCGTTTCTTGAAAAAGAGACCGATAAAGATGGGCAAGGTTGCAACAACCACATAGACAAAATACTGAGGATTGCCATATGGCTCTAAATGAGGAAGCTGTTGAAAGAACTCCATCATCTCTTATTCACCTCGTTAAGCAATCCTTTGATGTCAATCTTTCCATTTGGAGTCAGTGGCAAACTGTCTCGGTAAAGGAATTTAGACGGCATCATGTAGGACATCATAATATCTGTTAAATCTTCCTTGATAGCCTTGGTAATATCAATATCTCGCTCAAACTGCTCACGCACACCATCTTTTAAGATGACATAAGCCAATAGATTTTGCACCTTGTGGTCCTTATTATAGCGCGGTACTGCGACAGCAGACTCGATAAAGCGAGACTTGTTGAGGTTTTGAGAGACATCTTCTAACTCAATGCGGTAACCGTTGAACTTAATCTGGAAGTCCATGCGTCCGCCGTAGAGAAGCAAGCCTTCATCTGTCATGGTTCCCACATCACCTGTGTGATAGGCTGGCAGTCCTTCAAATTCAAAGAAGGCTTCCCCTGTTTTTTCAGGATTGTTCATATAACCTTTTGAAACAGCTGGTCCAGAAACAATGATTTCTCCCTGTTGACCATTTGGCAATTTATTGCCGTCCTCGTCAATGATAAAGGTTGGAGAATCAGCCTTGGTATAGCCGATTGGTAGGCGTTTGAGAGTCGCCAACATCTCGTCTGTCACAGCAACTGCTGATAAGGCTACTGTCGCTTCTGTTGGGCCGTAGGCATTGATAATACGGGCATTTGGGAATCGCTCACGCAGTTTTTGCGCTGTTTTGACCGTCAATTCTTCACCATCAAAGTAGAAATGCGTGATTCCTGGCATTTTCTCGCTGTTAAAGTCTTCAGACAACATGGCCATATCCGCAAAGGATGGTGTTGAAGTCCAGATAGCGATTGGCAATGAAAAGATGGTCGCAAAGAGTTGCTTAAAATCCTGAGTAATAGCTGAAGGAAGAGCGAAAAGCGTACCACCCAGTGCCAAGGTCGGTGCCCAGTACATGACAGATAGATCAAAAGAATAAGGTGGTTGAGCCAGCATTTGCGGACGACTCGGTGTCGCAAATTCCTTGTCCGTAATCATCCAGTTGGTAAAGCTGAGGAGATTATCATGTGAAATCTGCACTCCCTTTGGCTTACCAGTCGTACCAGAAGTAAAGATGATATAGTAATTATCATCGCCCTTGACTGGATGTGTGATTTCATAGTTATTCCCTTGAGCAAAGGCTTCTTGAACCTGAGCTAGAGTCATCATAGGTGTTGAAACCTGCTCCAATGGAAAGTCTGAAATGGCAATGATCAAGCTTGGCTCTGCTACTTCTAAAATAGCCGAAACTCGCTCTAAGGCCGAATGGCTATCAATTGGAATGTAGGCGTGACCTGACTTAGTCAGCGCTACAAAAGTTGCCAACATTTCATATTCTTGGCCACCAAAAACGACCACAGGAGACTTCTCAGGCAAGCCTAGTTGGTCAATGGCTGCAGCCAAACTATCCGAATCAGCCTTTAAATCTCCATAAGTGTGTTCCTGACCCAAAACATTGTAAACAGGATAGCTAGGCTGTGTCTGAGCAAAATGCTCAATGGTTTCAATCATATCTACTATTGGTTTATTTGACACAATAGGGATTCTCCTTCAAGTTAAAATTCATTATAGATAAAGCTTCCTTGACCCTGACCAAGATAGCTAAAGAAGTAAAGCAGCCCTAGAAAGATAAGAAAATACAAGGCTGTCCGACCAAGAAAGAGGTACAATTCTTTTCTCTGTTTCATCAAGAAAAACCATTCATTTCTGTAATTTTTGCTAAATAAGATAGACTCTTACTATAGTATTTTTCTACTATTGTACCACTTTATAGACTAGTTTTTCAATTGTTTACCGTATGTTTTCAATAGATTTCAGTTTATTTTAAGGATTATGCGGTTTTTCTATGTATATTTCAAAAAAAAAAAGCCTGAGATTTCCATCTCAAGCTCTATCAAAATAATTGTTTTCTAATACTCAATGAAAATCAAAGAGCAAACTAGGAAGCTAGCCGCAAGCTGTACTTGAGTACGGTAAGGCGACGCTGACGTGGTTTGAAGAGATTTTCGAAGAGTATAAACTAGAAAAGTGAGAATACAAGCACTGCCAAGGCTGCTCCGATAACAGGGCCTACAACAGGAATCCAGGCGTAAGACCAGTCTCCATCTCCCTTATTTGGAATTGGCAAAAGGCTGTGCATGATACGAGGTCCAAGGTCACGTGCAGGGTTCAAGGCATAACCTGTTGTACCACCTAGTGATAGACCGATACCGACAATCAACGTTCCCACTGCAAAGGTTCCGATTCCTGCTTGAAGGTCATAAAGTCCCAAAGCAAAGATTGTCAATACCAATACAAAAGTTCCTAGGATTTCACTAATCAAGTTTGATACAGTATCCTTGATGGCTGGTCCAGTACTGAAGGTTGCCAGGATATTGCCTGCATTTTCTTCTGCCTCATAATGCGGCTTGAATTGCAACCAAACCAAAATCTGACCCAGCATAGCCCCTGCAAACTGAGCTAGGATGTATGGGAAAACGGAAGCCCAAGGCAGGCCACCTTTCAAGGCCACACCGATGGTCACAGCTGGGTTTAAATGAGCTGGACTAAGTTTTCCAGATACAAATACTGCAACCGCAACTGCAATTCCCCACCCCATAGTAATCACAATCCAACCTGAGCTGTTGCTCTTGGTTTTCGGAAGAACCACACCTGCAACAACACCATTTCCTAGAAGAATCAGGATTAAAGTCCCTAAAAATTCTCCAAATAATTCATTCATCATCTTTCTGTCTCCATTAAAAAGAAGGGGCGGGCGGCAAGGATTGCTACCCTCCACCTCTTTTATTTTTTCTTAATTTTTTAATTCTGCTAAATCATTATTAGCAAGAGCTGCTTTTACATCAGCACGGTAAGTTGCTTTTTCTTCTTCTGTCCAGTCATAGAATCGTCCCATTTCATCCAAAACTGGCTCAACGATGCTGTCCAAACTATCACGCATAAAGAGCATATGGTTGGTACGACGAAGAAGGAAGTCAACCGGGCTAAGAGTCAACTCGTTGCGCATTGCATAGTGAAGGGACAAAGTATCTGCCAAACTGAGTCCTGGCGCTTGTTCCAAGCTGTGAGCAAGGGCAAAGACTTTCGGTGCATTTGAACCGTAAAGATTTGCTAGGTAATGGGCTTCCTTGCTATCCAAGCCACGTGAAACTCCAAGTTGCGCAAAGGCTTCGATTTCTGAGTCCACATTTGCTGGATTCAATTCTCCACCTGAAACAGGGTAAGTCTTCGAGTTGATGAGTTTAAAGCTACGGTCAAATTCTGCTTTGAGGATATCAACCACGCGCTCCATAGCTCCTTCAGCCATCTTACGGTAGTCTGTGATTTTACCACCAGCAAGAGTCAAGAGACCATTATCATCACGGTCCAAGCTAGACCCACGAGAAACTGCAGATGGATCCAAATGTTTCTCAGATGTGCTACTTTCAAGCTTGCTGACAGCAGACTCAACATCTTCACGTGTTTTTTCTTTGGAGAGATAAGATTCAACAGTCGCAATCAAGTTGTCAAAGCTTTCATCACTGATGGTACCGTTATTTCCACCATTATAGTCAGAGGCACTGTTCCCTGCAATCAATGGACGAAGACCTGCCCAGCTACTTTCAATGTCAGCAACTGTAATATTCGCTTCTGGGAAGCGGTTGTTGACAATACCAAGTAGGTAATCTACATCTTCTTGAGTTACTTTTGGATGCTCCAAATCACCTGTGTAGTCTGTATCAGTTGTACCAAAGTAAGTCTTGTTTTCACGTGGGAGAACAAAGACCATACGACCGTCACCCAAACCTGTGTCAAAGTAAACTGGCTGTGAAACCTTGATTTTGCTTGAATCCACTACCAAGTGAACTCCCTTAGTTGGGCGCATTTGTGAGAATTGCGTTCCCTTATTAGACAAATTACGTACTTTATCACTCCAAGGACCTGTTGTATTAATAACCAGACGGGCCTTGATTTCAAATACTTGGTCTGTCAAGAGATCACGAGCTACAACACCTGTAATCTTGCCACTTTCGTCAAAGAGGAAGCCTTCTGCCTTCACGTGGTTGGCAATGAGGGCACCGTCTTGGTTGGCACGTTTGATGTTTTCAATCACGAGACGCGCATCGTTGTTACGGAAGTCAAGATACACTCCACCTCCTACCAAGCCTTCTTTCTTCAAGTTTGACTGGCGTTCCAAGACTTGATTCTTACTCAAAACCTTGTTAGCAGCTGGTGTATTGTTGACACCTGCCAAGAGGTCGTACAAGTCCATGGCTACTTTAAGACGGAAGAGGCTAAAGGTCGCTCCATCTTCATCGTAAACTGGTAAGAGCATTGGGTCTGGTTTTGGAATGTGTGGAGCAATTTGTTGTACTACTGCACGTTCTGAAACCGTATCTGATACTACTTCTACGTCGAATTGTTTGAGGTAGCGAAGACCGCCGTGAACCAATTTTGTTGAACGGCTGGATGTTCCTTCTGCGAAGTCCTGCATTTCAATCAAACCGGTCTCAAGACCGCTAGCTGCCGCCTGCAAGGCTACACCAGCCCCTGTGATTCCTCCACCGATAATCAAGAGATCCAGGGTGCGTTCCTGCATTTTTTTAATTGACCATTCACGTGTTTTCTTTGAAAATTCCATATTTACACACCTTCTAAATAAATCGCTTTATTCTGCCAGTATTAGTCGTCTACTTCCGCAAAGACTTGCGTTGCTTTCACAGCCTTCTTCCAGCCCTTGTAGAGTTGTTCCTTGCGCGATTCGTTCATCGATGGTTCAAAGAGTTCTCCTGTCTCGTTCAAAAGTTTCAACTCATCCAAGTTTTTCCAGTAACCTACTGACAAACCTGCTAGGAAGGCTGCTCCTAGAGCTGTTGTTTCCAAGTTTTTAGCGCGTGCAATGTCAATGCCTAAAATATCAGCTTGGAACTGCATGAGGAAGTTATTCATGGCTGCACCTCCATCCACTTTCAATACTTGAATAGCTGTTTGAGCATCCACCTGCATTGTGTCAATAATATCACGTACTTGATAAGCAATTGATTGAAGAGTTGCCTTGATAAAGTCTTCTTTGCTTGTTCCACGAGTCAAACCAAAGACAGAACCGCGAGCATTTTGGTTCCAGTATGGTGCTCCTAGTCCTGTAAAGGCTGGAACGACATAAACTTCATCATCATTGTGAGAATCACGAGCATATTTTTCAGATTCTGGTGAATTTTCAACCATGCGAAGACCATCACGAAGCCACTGAATAGCACTTCCTGCGATGAAGATAGAACCTTCCAAGGCATAATAAACCTTACCGTTGATTCCGTAACCAATGGTTGTCAAGAGGTTGTTTTCAGACAACTGCATTTCTTCACCAGTATTCATGATGATGAAAGATCCTGTTCCATAAGTATTCTTGACCATACCAGGTTCAAAGGCCAACTGTCCAAAGAGGGCTGCTTGTTGGTCCCCAGCCATACCAGAAATTGGCACTTGTCCACCGTAGAAATGGAATGGCGCTGTCTTACCGTAGATTTCAGAGTTAGAACGAACTTCTGGCAGCATAGCCTTCGGAATGTTGAGAATTTCCAAAATCTCATCATCCCATTTGAGTTCTTTAATGTTATAAAGCATGGTACGAGCTGCATTTGAGTAGTCAGTCACGTGAGTCGCACCGTCAGTCAATTTCCAAACCAACCAAGTATCGATAGTACCAAAGAGCAATTCCCCTTTTTCTGCTCGCTCTTGAGCGCCCTCTACATGATCCAAAATCCAACGAACCTTGGTAGCAGAGAAATAAGCATCAATAATCAAACCAGTCTTTTCATGGAATTTTTCCACATAACCTTGGCTTTTCAGCTGTTCAGCCAGAGGAGCTGTCTGACGTGATTGCCAAACGATAGCATTGTAGATAGGAAGTCCTGTTTTCTTATCCCAAACGACCGTTGTTTCACGTTGGTTGGTAATCCCGATTGCCTCAATCTGACTTGGTTTCACACCACTTTCGATGAAAGCTCCAGCAATAACAGACTGGACGGAATTCCAAATTTCATTGGCATTGTGCTCTACCCAACCTGCCTGAGGGAAAATCTGGGTAAACTCTTTTTGACTCGAGCTAACCTTTTCCCCTTTTTTGTTGAAAATGATGGCACGAGAACTTGTAGTTCCCTGGTCAATGGCCATGATGTATTTTTCTTGTGACATGTGCTGTCCTCCTGATAAAGATCTTGAGGTGTTCCCTCTTTACACTTACTAGTATACAAAATAAAGCGCTTTCCTGTTCATCAACTTTTTTTAATTTTTTAAAAAATGTGAGGAGATTGTGTGAATTTCACAAAAAAGGCCTCAAAAGTTAGATTTAATAACCTATTTTAATGAAGAAGTAGCTAATAAGAGTATTTTTGCTAAGATTTACGATATGAAAAGTTTACATAATGCAATTATTTAATACCCATTCATAGTGTGATATAATATTGTTAATAACTAAAAACACCTCAAAATATAAAAAAGGGGAGAATTTTATGGCTAAAAAGAATCAATCTAATCGTCTAACTAACCAACATAAAGATTCAAGAGGAGTAGTAGGTATATTCGGAGAAGATGCAAAATCTCATGATATTGCCGTAGGCACTATCTCTCATCTAGTAAAATCGAAACTAGAGGAATTATATCCGATGTTAGAGTTTAGATTTAGAAAATCAGTTAGTAAAAAGGAGATTAATCATTATCTTAGTAAGCTGGATAAAGATTTAGGAAAAACTTTATTTACACAGAATGCAAGTATTATTCCTGACGGCGGTATCATTGAGGTAAAAGATGATTCAGGCAGTTGGCGTGTAGTTCTAGTAACAGAAGCTAAACATCAAGGAAAAGATATTGAAAATATTAAATCAGGTAAACTAGTAGGAAAAAACAACGACCAAGATTTAATGGCTGCCGGAAATGCTATTGAACGCTCACATAAAAATATTGCTGAAATAGCAAATTTTATGCTATCCGAGGAACACTTCCCTTATATTATTTTTCTAGAAGGTTCTAATTTTTTAACGCAAACTATCTCTGTAATACGGCCAGACGGACGGTCTGTTATACTTGAACATGACTCAGGAATACTAAACCGCTTAGACAGACTAACTGCTGCCAATTACGGCATGCCAATCAATACTAATTTGTGCAAAAATAAATTTATAAAAAATAAAGACAAATCAATAATGCTTCAAGCAACCTCTATCTATACAACTGGTGATGGAAGTCACTGGAATCCTCAGGAAATGTTTAATATAATGTTAGATGTTGCTAAGACGTCTCTTAAAGTTTTGGGAAGCGATATTTTTAACCAATTAACAAGGAGTATGGAATAAGATAATGAGAAAAAACGAAAATGATTTTTTAAGAAAGGCAAAAAAAAATAAAAATGATGAGTTCTATACTCAACTACAAGATATAGATAGGGAGTTACATCATTACAAGGTACATTTCAAAAACAAAATTATATTTTGCAATTGTGATGACCCCAGAACTAGCAATTTTTATAGATATTTTGCTCAAAATTTTAATGAACTTGGTTTGAAAAAGCTGATTGCATCCTGTTATATCGAACAACAATTTGATTTATTTAGCTTAAATTCAGAAATTTCAAATGGCTTTTACTATGAATACACTGGGAAAAAAGAAGAGGTCATTATTCCCAGTCTAAATGACGTAACATTTTTTAAAGGTGACGGTGATTTCCGCAGTGAGGAAAGTATGAAACTATTAAAAGAAGCAGATATAGTGGTAACAAATCCACCATTTTCACTTTTCAGAGACTTCCTTGCACAAGTTGTTCAATATGATAAACAATTTTTAATCATTGGCAATATTAATGCTATTACTTACAAAGAAACTTTTAAACTCATAGAAAACAATAAAGTTTGGATGGGGATAAATATGGGACGTGGTATTTCTGGATTTATCGTTCCAGACCACTATGAACTCTATGGGACAGAAACCACTATAAATGAACGTGGTGAAAGAATTGTTTCCCCTAATAACTGTTTATGGCTAACAAATTTAGATAATTTCAAAAGGCACGAGGACATTATTCTTACCAAAAAGTATAAAAATAATGAAGACCAATATTTAACCTACGATAATTACAACGGTATCAATATCAATAAAACAGTAGATATTCCTTATGATTATCGAGGAGTTATGGGAGTTCCAATAACTTTTCTTCATAAGTTTAATCCAAATCAATTTGAAATTGTTGGATTCCGAAAAGGAGATGACGGAAAAGATTTATCAATAAATGGTAAGAGCACTTATTTTAGGATATTAATTAAAAATAAGAAGTTTCAAACGACTAAATAGGCTGGTAGTATGATGAGTTTTACGAGCAAACAAATATCTAATTTTTTGGATGATAAAATTTTATTTCGATTTACAATTAACAGTAACAATACTATAAACTTCAACGAACGTGAAGCGATGTTTACTTTTGATCAAATTGAAAAAGTAATAAAAACTAATTTTGACTATTGGAAGATTGTTTCAGAAAAAGCACCATCTAATTATTATTCAAATTGGCAAATCATGAATAATAAGATAAATGGCATAAGGAAATTTCTTTCTGAGATTGACGACTTAAATACGGATACTATAAATAACTATCTTTATTATAACTTGTCAAGTAGTCGTGAAACTACTGAGCAAGGGAAGCTTGTTTACATACTATCAATTGATTCACCTATTGATAAAGATTTAGAAATTCGAAAAATAAAGAGTTTTGTTTCATTCTATATAGAGCAAACAACAGACAATCTTACAGAAGCGATAAGAAGTTACATCTATCTCTCTAAGAATATAAGTTCTATAGGCAATTATTTTTCAAGCTCTTATCCATACCAATTCTATCCGGCTCTGTATTTACTTAGAAAACAGTTCTCTAATATTAGGGAAAATATATTCGACTTTGAAAAAATATTATATATCCATTAACCAGTAAGTTACAAGAAATTTCTGATAATTCTAATGAACAATATAAAGAAATTACCTCTTTTATCGAAAACAGATACAATGATATTCAACAACAATTTGATGATAAGGCCATAGAATTAAAAGAGTTTCAAAGCTCAATAAATCGTTGGCAAAAGGAAAAGAAAGATAAACTTGAACATTTAGAGGAGACTTATAAGAATAAACTATCATTGGAGGCACCCGAACAACTCTGGAATAAACGTGCTACAGAATATATAAAGCAGGCTAGAAATTGGACTATCATCCTTATTGTAACTGTACTAGCTTTAATTTTTACTTCGACAAAATTAATTACAGTTATACATAATTATTCTTTAGATATCATCAAAGAAATTCCTTTTCTTTCAGAATCATTCGTATTTATTTCTGTTATTTCTTTATCTATATAATTAGAATACTGGTAAAAATCGTAATGTCAAATCATCATTTAGCCACCGAATACAAACAGAAAGCAGCTTTAACTAGATTTTATCAATCTTTGACTTATGCTGGTACAAATATTGATAAAGAGGAAAGACTAATCATTATTAATTCATTATTTAGTAGAATTGATACAGGTCTTATTAAAGTAGATAACACAAATGATAACGAGGTAATTCTAGCAATTTTGTCTAAGAATATAAAATAAAAGGCTGAGCAAAAAGAATTTAAAGTCAAACAAACGCATATTGTCAAGTGTTGAAAAGACTCGATAATATGCGTTTTATTGCAGAAAATTTTACTTCTTTTTCTCCTAAAATTGAGTTTTTTTGCCATCTTCTTTAACTAAACAATAACTGACGAATCCCTGCCAAATCTTCCAAATCCAAGTCGTTTTTTAAATAATAAACTGGGGTCTGTTCCTTCTTATGAATCGGATTATTGGTAACCAGCAAATCATAATGCCGAGTTCGGTCATAGGCTTCAATGGTAATAAAACGGTTGTATTCCAAATACCGTTTCAAAATGGCTACCATCCTTGAAAAGACAAGAAAACCAGATGTCAAATCCAAACCAATTCGCATATGCTGGCCACCATTTTCAGCCATATATTCTATCAACTGGAGCCATTCCCAGAGAATTTTCTTATCCAAATCCGTCCCCTGCTGAAAGGCAGGCAAAGCATGAAAAATCTCCTCTGCCGTTCCCCTAAAATCATGTTCCATCAGCAAATAAGGATGACGATTCTCTAACTGGTACTTATAGCGATCCTGTAAAATATAGCCCTTGTATAGATAGACTTGAGCACAAAGCTGACTGAGTTCATAGGTAACATGATCCTCTGTATAACCGCCCAGCAACTCCTCCTTCTTCATTTCTTGAATCAATTGCGTCAGTAAATCTACCAACTGCCCTCCAAAACCAAGGATATATTCCATTGTATGAAGAGGAAGAATGCGATGAGACAGGAGGAAAGAGAAGAATATCATCATCTCACCATCCTCAGTTCCTAGAGGAAGGTGTTGCCCAGCAAAAAAGGACGGAGCCTTTCGATGCAAACGAAGGTAGAAAATATTGTCAAAATACCCTCGCATTTTCTCTTCTATCACTTGAAACTGACAAGCATTGACCCGAAGACGTTGTTGACTGATATGAGCCCAGAGAACCAAGTCCAATTTCTGACCCGAAGACAAACTTGCACCGCAGATTTCTTCTAAAGTGGCAATCTCCTGTTTTCTCTCTGGTTTCTGCATGTGACCTTCCCACTCCTGACTCGACCAGACCTTGCGGAAAAGACAGAAATAGAAATAGCGAATCTGATGCTCTGGACCTCGCCAACGTCCATTTTGGATGGATAAATCAAATTCTGACAAAATCTGATTTAGACTAGCCAAGTGACGACCAAGCGTTGCCTCACTAATCATCAATTCTTGAGCCAATTGATGGGCTAAAAACTGTTGGTGGTAGAGAAGATAGACCACAATCTGGTATTTAACAGCATTCTCCAAAAACAGGCTCCGAATCTCTCTCCCCTTGGTAGCTGCACCGATAGACAGACGCAGATTTTCATCTTCTAAGTGAATAGTCAGCTCTAAGCCACTATCCAAAGCCTTGTCATTGAGCAGGGTGACATATTTGGTTAGGGTTGCTTTTGAAAATCCTGTTTCTTCCATTACAGCCTTGACGGTCGTCTGAGACTCTTGTAATAGAAAGGAAAGGATTGAAAATTGACCACACTCGGCCTTCTCCATCAAATCTCCTAAATACATTTGTTACCCCTTTCATTTTCTACCTTAAGCATAGCATAAATCTTACAAATGCTGAAATAATCTGTTTCTCTTTTTATTTACCTGCTGATTTCCTAGTCCATTATCCTGAAAATCAGCAAACACACGGCTCCCCCTTTGGGCATTTTTATGCTAAAATAGTAGCTATGGATAAAATTATTAAAACTATATCAGAAAGCGGAGCCTTTCGTGCTTTTGTCCTTGACAGCACAGAAACCGTCCGCACTGCTCAAGAAAAACATCAAACCCAAGCTAGCTCAACTGTAGCACTTGGTCGAACTCTTATCGCCAGCCAGATTCTCGCAGCCAATGAAAAAGGAAATACCAAACTAACAGTTAAGGTGTTGGGATCTAGCTCTCTAGGTGCCATCATCACGGTCGCTGATACCAAGGGGAACGTTAAAGGTTACGTTCAAAATCCTGGTGTTGACATTAAAAAGACCGCAACTGGTGAAGTTCTAGTCGGACCTTTTGTTGGAAATGGTCAATTTCTCGTTATCACAGACTACGGCATTGGAAATCCTTATACTTCCTTGACCCCACTCATCTCTGGAGAGATTGGTGAAGACCTGGCCTTTTACCTGACTGAAAGCCAACAAACGCCTTCAGCAGTCGGTCTCAATGTCCTTTTGGACGAGGAAGACAAGGTCAAGGTTGCAGGTGGTTTCCTAGTTCAAGTCTTGCCGGGAGCCAAGGAAGAAGAGATTGCCCGCTTTGAAAAACGCATCCAAGAAATGCCAGCTATCTCTACTCTTCTCGAAAGCGACGACCATATCGAAGCCCTCCTCAAGGCTATCTACGGGGACGAAGCCTACAAGCGTCTTTCTGAAGAAGAAATCCGTTTCCAATGTGACTGTAGCCATGAACGCTTTATGAACGCTCTTGCCAGCCTTCCAAGCTCAGACTTACAGGAAATGAAAGAGGAAGACCACGGGGCAGAAATCACTTGTCAATTCTGCCAAACTACTTACAACTTTGATGAGAAGGACCTGGAGGAACTCATTCGTGACAAATCTTAATACACCTTTTATGATTGGCAATGTTGAGATTCCCAATCGTACCGTTTTAGCGCCTATGGCTGGCGTGACCAACTCAGCCTTTCGTACCATCGCAAAAGAGCTCGGAGCTGGACTCGTTGTAATGGAAATGGTCTCTGACAAGGGAATCCAATACAACAACGAAAAAACCCTGCACATGCTTCATATCGATGAAGGCGAAAACCCTGTCTCTATCCAACTTTTTGGTAGCGATGAAGACAGCCTCGCACGCGCAGCAGAATTCATCCAAGAAAACACCAAAACCGATATCGTCGATATCAACATGGGCTGCCCAGTTAATAAAATCGTGAAGAACGAAGCTGGCGCTATGTGGCTCAAGGATCCAGACAAGATCTACTCTATTATCAACAAGGTCCAATCTGTCCTTGATATTCCACTTACTGTCAAGATGCGTACCGGCTGGGCTGACCCATCTCTTGCAGTAGAAAATGCCCTGGCTGCTGAAGCAGCAGGTGTTTCTGCCCTCGCCATGCATGGCCGTACCCGTGAGCAAATGTATACAGGTCACGCAGACCTTGAGACCCTGCACAAGGTTGCCCAAGCTCTGACCAAGATTCCCTTCATCGCCAACGGTGACATCCGTACAGTTCAAGAAGCCAAACAACGCATTGAAGAAGTCGGTGCTGATGCAGTCATGATTGGCCGCGCTGCCATAGGAAATCCCTACCTCTTCAACCAAATCAACCATTACTTTGAAACAGGAGAAATCCTACCTGATTTGACCTTTGAAGATAAGATGAAAATCGCCTACGAACACTTGAAACGATTGATTAACCTCAAAGGAGAAAACGTCGCAGTTCGTGAATTCCGTGGCCTCGCTCCTCACTATCTCCGTGGAACATCTGGCGCTGCCAAACTCCGTGGAGCCATTTCGCAAGCTAGCACCCTAGCAGAGATTGAAGCCCTCTTGCAATTGGATAAGGCTTAATAGACCAAAACCCGTAACTCTCTTAAAGGTTACGGGTTTTTGACTGTAAAAATTCAAATACTAAGGGTTATTATTGACTCAAAGCAACACTGGAAACCTTGCCATCCGCTCCTGTTGTAATTTGGATGATTTTTCCTCCACCAATTTTGGCATTATACTTGCCATCATCAAGAGTATAAGAGTAGCCTCTGATAGAGTAGTTTTCTTTCTTTCCATCAGCAGATTCTACTGTGAATTGACCTCCTGATGAAACTGTGATGGTTTCGCCATTTGCTCCCTTCCAATTGCCCGCTGCAGCTGAGAAATCACCATCTACCATGGTTAAAACACCCTTGTAGCGTTTATTTTGCTCTGCTTGTTTGTCTTGAAGTTTGCGGTCAGTTGTAGGATCATAGCTTGATTGGTTAGACTGGGATTGAGGAGCCTGTTGAGTTGAAGGAGCCTGAGCAGGAGTTTGTTGACTAGCTGCCTGTTGATTAGACACTTCTTGACCTTGTCTTTGCTCTGGTGCAGGTGCCACTTGTGATGGCCTTGCAGTTGCTGAAGATTGATCAGTAGATGCCTTGGCCTTTTCAGATGAAGCTGAAGTTGAGGACTTCTGAGTCTTGCTTTCTTTGCTAGAAGAGGCTGCTTTAGAGCTTGATGACTGGCTTATCTTAGCAGAACTGCTTGCTTGAGTTGTTTCCTTTTTATTTCCACAAGCTCCCAGTAGCAAGGTAGAAGCCAATACAGTTGCTACCATCAATTTGATATAGGTTTTCTTTTTCATTTTTCTACTCCTTTGTAATATTTTAGAAATATAAAGAAATCTTTTTGTAATGGAATTGTAACATTTAGATTTAAATATGTCAATAATTTATTTAAACTATTTTAAAAATCTCACATAATTTAAACACCTTTACTCCTCCTACTCTTCTATTCGTAATCTAATAGAAAAAACAGAGAAAAATTCCTATTTTGTTTAAAATTTTTTAAATCGCTCTTATTTAATCGCTTACATATTTAGCTGCAAAGGAATATAATAACAGTGAAATAGAATATAGGAAGTGCACTCTTATACTAAATAAGTATTTCAAGTATCTTCCTTGGTTGATTTTGGGAGCAATTGGTTCCTATAAATCCGCAACTCACTATGGCAAAACTTCGTTTGATATCTTCTATCTGACCACAGTCTTTATGATTTTCTATATAGCTTTGTTATTCCTACACGAAAAATATCTCAAGTATCGATACAAAGACTTTTTACTCACATGTTGAGCAATTCTAAGAAAGATAACTATCCCTAAAAACAGTCGCAACAGCAAAGCAAACTAATAAAGGCAAACAAAGAGGTCAGGAACTTTATCCCGACCTCGTTTTTTATTTCAATCGATAGGTTTTTCTTGGTTTCTTTTTAGGCACTCGTTTGAGTCCAACTTCTTCTACATATTCTCCGTATTTTACGAGAAAGTTATTGCTGACGATTGGACGACCGGGGTTGATGAGATTGACCAGTTCAGTCCCTTCGTAGACAGTGAACTCCTCCTCCAGCAGATAAAGGAAGGTCGGATTCCAGTCGAGACGGCCTTGGATTCGTTTGATAGACTCTTGAATAATGGCATAATGGTCAAAAGCGAAGGCTTGTTCCTCCAACTCCACTCCCTCTAGGTAGCATTTGCCTGTCTGAAAATCGACATCTACAAAAACAACATCCTTGGCATCGTCTCCTGCTTGAACAAGTTCTAATACACGACTAGGCAAATAAACCAAGTGGGCAATGGTCACTGTCCAGCCCCGTGGGTCACGGCCGGGGGTCGATACGGTCATCAATTGCTCGATTTTTTCCAAAGGAAGATCGAGATTGACTTCTTCTCTCACCTCACGCTGACAGGCATGCGCAGCATCTTCGCCCTTGTCCATAAATCCTCCAACCAGAGCCAAACAATTTTGATAAGGGTGAGCCTTGCGGCGAATTAATAAGAGCTTGATTTTTCCTTCAACAAAGCAGTAGGCTACCATATCCACCGTCACACTTGGTTTTTCGTATTGAGGGAGTTCCTGCTTGTAGTACCAATCTAAAAACTCCTCCTGACTTGCATGAATTTCAAAATATTCTTTTTCCATCCCTGCTGGAATCATCGTGTCCGTCATTTTATGCCTCCTTACGAACTGCCTTGGTCCATTGGTACCAACCTACTAGACTATTGAGAGTGTAAACCCAGTACATCCCTTGGATGTGGATATTTTCACCCCACCAGAGATAAATACTAAAGAGATTGGTTGCAATCCAGAAAATCCATTGCTCACGATAGAGACGGGTCATCAAGAGCTGACCGACACCATTGGTCGCATCGGTAACACTATCACGGAAAGGGCGAGCACTATGGATACTTTGATAAGCCAAGCCCATACCAATCCAAATGATAGCAGTCAAGGCCAAGTACTTGAGCCAATCAAAAATAGATAATTTCTTAGCTTCAAAGTGAGATTCTTCTGCTTTTCCTTGGTCATTAATACGGTTGGACAGCCAAGCATAGAGGCCAATCGGCTGCATGACAAAGAAGTAAACGGTCGTCAAGACTTCGCCATAAAAAGTCGCATCCATGGCCAAAATCAAATAGATAGCAGAGTTAATAGCCCCAAAGAGATAATTGCTTGCACGACCTTCTGCTACCAAGATAACACAGACAATCCCAGTCCAAGATGCAAACAAGCTTAACCAATCATGACTATCTATATTTTGAGTGAATTCCAAGATAAAGGGAACACTTGACAAGGCGATGAGATACAACCACTGGAAGAGGCTACGACCGACAAAGAGATCTTTCCAGAGCAAGTGCATGATTCCTGCAAAACCGATTTTGCGAGCTTCTGCATGAACATTTTTAAAGTTTTCGATAAATTGTGTGATTTTTTCAGTTAGTTTTTTCATATGTTTCTCCTATATCTGCTTGGTAAATGGCATCAATATCCACTTTTGCTGCTTCATAATTTCCTAGATAATCCTCAGCTAGATAAACTAGTGGAATGTTTGCTAAATATCGCTCTCTCGTCTGGTCCAAATGCTGGGAAAAACTATGACGAATATGGTCTTCTGCCATAGTCATATCTCTAAATCCGTCATTGACATAGGAGCCAATAGGTTGCACAAAGAAAATCAAGTCCCATTTTTCCTTAGCCAAGATCGAGGCAAAGAGATTATCAAAAGTCTCTCCCGATAAGTCCCCTTGATCCTCTGACTCCATGTAATAATCATAGTAGCCCTTGGTTACTAAGGAGTTGGTGTCTGCTATCACCAGTCCCCTATTGGCATTACTGTCAATTAACTTAGAGGTCTGGTCATACTGCCACAACAGGAGATAATAGTAATCCTTTGGAGTCAATTCATCGTCGCGGACATTGTTTTTGATCTGGTACTCACGTGCATATTCCAAGCTGACTGGTGCATCGTAATACCTAGCCAAATCCTTGGCCAGAGTGGTCTTCCCATTGCTAGCACTTCCCATAATCAACACTTTCTTTGTAAACTGACGTCGGAAGGGTTGAGCAATATATTTCCAATATTTGCTTGGGTTTTCTCGAATCATAGTCTCTGAGATACCAAACTTTCTTTCTTGCAAGACAGTCTCAAAGCCACGATTTGATAATTCTTGCTGATAGTCTGCTTCTCCCACAAAGAAGATCAGTTCTTGTTGGGTTTCATCATAAGAAATCTCCGCTAACATTTTGTCCAACCACTCCTGCCAACCCATAGGGTAACGGGGAAGATTGGTCTCATCTAACTTACAAACCGAGGTCAACTCGTCATCACCAAAGGCCTCTCGGATATATCGAAATCTTTTTTGAAGCGTTAAACCTACCTGCTCCCCTCTATCTCCCTCATAGCCTGAAACGACAACCCAGACCTGGTCACACTGCCGCTTGGCTCGCTGGATCAGATCGATATGACCCTGATGAAGCGGAGCAAATGTCCCAAATATCACTGCTGTTTTCTTTTTCATAAACGCATTGCCTTTTTATAGTTTTTGATATTTTTATTATCTATGTTTTTATTATAAACTATATTTTTGTTTTGTCAATAGTTTTTATCATTTTTATAAAAACATTGCGAAAAAGAGAACCAAGTGAAAGTTCTATAATGAAGTTAGCCACCCAGCCCTCCTAAAAATTAGATGGTTCAACTAGCTGATAGCTAGCACTCGATTTCATTTGATAAGAGGCTTGATGCTGTTAGGCTGACAAGCCAAGGCTAAGATTAGCCTTGGTTTAGCTGACAAAACTGCTTCAAGGGTTCCTCTTGTCAAATGAAAGCTCTTCTAGGCATAAGAAAACACCTCTGTGTTATACTTGTTGTTCAATCACAAACACAAGAAAGGCACAGAGATGCAAAACCATTATACTACAAAAGCCAAACATTTGACAATCGATAGCCGTCGCTTAATCGAACGATGAAAAAAGGAAGGGAAATCAAATAGAGAAATCGCCTCTTTACTTGGAAAAGCTCCTCA
>NZ_VMLS01000021.1:0-15995 GCF_013276805.1 Streptococcus sp. 1449 | reverse complement strand
CCATCCACCAGCGATTAAGAAAAATGATTCGCCTGTATGGGCATCAACAGCTCCATAACAATAGCAAAATTCTCGTATATAGTGACTATGGACATGTGGACCTACTCCCATTGGAGCCCAACAAGATCCCAGTTTACTGATTCTACCGAAACCAGCCTCATCTTGGTACATCAAGCGAACCTTACGAAAATGCCTACTGGTTTTAAAGCGCTTTCTTGTCTTCTTGAATTGAGATTTTATTTTTAGACGCGACAATGGTTTGAACGTCTGCTTTCTTGGGATGTTCTGGACGTGGCCTAATATTTCGCCAACCATGGCGCTTCAAGAGTTGATAAAAGACATCACATGTGTAGGAAGGACCTAACTCCTTTGTATAAGCCTGAAATAAGGCATCAATTGTAACAAATTCTCCTGCCTCTGCAGCCTTCAAATGACAGGCAAGAAAGGCTTTCTCTTCCTCAATTGTCATATATGCATGGTTACGACCACCACGTGTTTCTTGAAGGAGAGAATCGAGTCCGAACTCCTCATATTTTTTTACAGTTGGCCAAATCGTTGTTTGATTACAGCCTAAAAGCTCTATAATCTCTTTATAAGATTTACCCATCAGACGAAATAGAACGATTTGAAGGCGTTTATGATATTTAGCTGTACTAGAGTCTTTTAAAAGTGTTTTGATAGCTTGGATTTCTTCTTTAGTTGATTTCATATTACTATTATATAATACTTTTTTATTTTAGTTTAGTATAAAAATCTTAAGTAGCAAAGATTCTAAAATAACGGAATCCTTGCATTATTGTCCCAACTCTTCCTCGACCACTTCCAAAGCCCGTTCGATGACCACATGCATGTCGTAGTATTTATAATCTGCTAAACGACCACAGAAAATAACCTTGTCATTTGTTGCCGCTTCTTCCTGATATTTGGAAAATATAGCATTGTTTCTCTCATCATTGATTGGATAATAAGGCTCATCTCCACGTTTCCAATCAGCTGGGTATTCTCGAGTAATAACCGTTTTAGCTTGTGTACCATACTCAAAATGTTTATGCTCAATAATGCGAGTATAAGGAATTTCTCGCTCTGTGTAGTTCACTACAGCATTTCCTTGATAGTTTTCTTCATCAAAAACTTCATGCTCAAAACGAAGACTACGGTATTCTAACTCACCATGTTTATAATCAAAGTATTGGTCAATCATCCCTGTAAAGACAACTTTTTCAGCAGAAGCTTCTAATTCTTGACGATTGGCAAAAAAGTCAAGACCAAGTTCTACTTCCACATCCTTGAGCATATTTTCGATAATGACATTATACCCACCAATTGGAATTCCTTGGTAACGGTCATTGAAATAATTATTATCAAAGGTCAAACGAACTGGTAGACGTTTAATAATAAACGGTGGAAGGTCAGTAGCAGAACGTCCCCATTGCTTTTCAGTATATCCTTTAATCAATTTTTCATAAATATCTGGACCAATCAACTTGATAGCCTGTTCTTCCAAGTTTTTAGGTTCAACGTCCTTCATATGAGCCGTTTGATCAGCAATCTTATCTTTCACTTCTTGAGGAGTTTTTGTACCCCACATAGCATAGAAAGTATTCATATTGAAAGGTAGATTATAAAGGCTACCCTTGTAATTAGCTAGAGGCGAGTTGATATAATTGTTAAACTCAGCGAATTGATTGACATAGTCCCAAACTTTTTTATTAGAAGTATGAAAGATATGGGCACCATATTTATGAACATTAACCCCTTCTACATTCTCACAGTAGATATTTCCACCAATGTGGTCACGTTTATCAATAACTTTTACTTTTTTTCCACGCTTAGTCGCCTCATAAGCAAAAATTGCTCCCGACAAACCAGCACCAACGATTAGATAGTCGTACATAGTCTCTTCCTTATCACTTATCTTTACATCTCCTTAACTATAGTAAAAGAGAGGATCTTTATACTCTTCGAAAATCTCTTCAAAGCACGTCAGCGTCCATCTGCAACCTCAAAACAGTATTTTGAGCTGACTTCCCAGTTACTCTTTGATTTTTATTGAGTATTCGTTTCAATCTATTTTAGCACAAAACAAATCATTTCTCAGTTTTCGATAGCCGAGTGATTTAAAAAGACAAGCACCAAAACTGATGTTTGTCTTTAGGATTTTGCTTGAAAAGGCTATTTCTAACTATTTAACATGTTTTTCTGCTTCTTTTTGGGCTTTTTCGATTGCTTTTTTGCTTTCTTGCTCCCATTTACTTTTAGCTTCTTCAAACTGTTTGGTCGTCACAGTGTCTTTTTGCAGTTTCATGTACTTGTAGTTATTGCCATCACCCTTGATACCAACCAATGAATAGCCTCTTGTAAATGGCGTCACTTTGGTTACAGATGCTGTGCCACCACTTGACATAGCTGACATAATGAGAGAATTGTCAATCATCCAAGCCTGTGCTTCAGCGTATTTTTCATAACGCTTGGCTACATCTTTGTTTTCACTATCTGCATCTTTGAGCATCTTAGTGTAGGTATCCAGACCTAGACTAGTGATTTTTTCCTTATCTTCCTTGGCATCTAGTCCAAAAATCTTAAGGTAGAATCCATCCTCTGCATTGAAAGGATTGAGATAAGTTGATGGATCCTGATAGTCACCCACCCAACCATCAAAGTTCAAATCGTAGTCACGATCAGCTGCTGTCGGTGCTAAGAAGGCTACATTATTAAAATCATCTGTTGAAAGTTGCTGAACATCAATGACAATGTTATCAGCACCCAAAACTGACTCAAGGGTCTGCTTAACTGAGTTCATGCCTGTCACAGCATTTTTACTTGTCTGATCAACAGCCACATCCAAGTGAATAGGGAAAGTCACACCTTGACTTGCCAATTCTTTTTTAGCTTCCACAAATTTTGCTTGGGCTTTTTCTTTGTTGAAATAGGCATCCTGAGCATCTGCCAAGTTAATACCTGACCATTCTGTTCCGTAGTTGACCAATTTAGAAGCGACTACTTCTCCAAAGGTCTTGTCTCCAACTTGGACAAATGTAGGAGGTACTAGGGTGTTACGAAGAGTCTTGCTAGCTGCTTCTTCCCCATTTGACTGAGCAGAATAGGCTGTGCGGTCCAAGGCAAAGTTCACCGCTTGGCGGAAGTTCTTGTTCAAAACAGCTGTCTCAGTTGACTTCTTCTGCTCATCTGTCGTTTTAGCAGTGTGATTGTAGGCCTTACGGTTAACGTTGAAATTGAAATACCAAGAAGTCTTGTCCTGCAAGCTATAGACGATATTATCCTTATATTTCTCCTTGGTCTTAGCCAAGTTAGAACTATTTGGATAAACCCCAGCGATAGAATAAGCTCCACTTTCAAAGTTACGGATGGTCAATTCTTGGTCTGAACCATCAAAATAGGCCAATTTCACATGTTCAATTGATACTTTGTCATGATCATAGTAATGCGGATTTTTCGCATACTCGATCGATGATTTTGATGTGAAATCTTTTAACAAATAAGGTCCGCTGTAGAGAATACTATCTGGAGATAGGGTACCAAAATCTTTCCCTTTTGAGTTTAAAAACTCTTCGTTTACTGGGAAAAGAATACTGTTGGTTGTTTTTGAGTTCCAGTAAGGTTCTGGCCGTGACAAAGTATACTCAACAGTCTGGTCGTCAATGGCCTTCACCCCAACCTTAGAAAAGTCAGAATTCGCTCCTGTAATATAATCATTCAAGCCCTTAATCGAGTTTTGAATCAAGTCAATGGCCTGTGATTTATTATCCACTGCGTACTTGATACCTGTCACAAAATCTTGTGCCTTAACTGGGGCGTACTCTTCACCGTCAGCCGTGAACCATTTGGCACTTTTCTCAATTTGTAAGTATAAGTCAGACCGCCGCTTGAAACAGACCAGTCCTCTGCTAAAGACGGAACTAGATTTCCGTAATTGTCATTTTCAAGCAAACCATCAACTAGGTTGGTAATGATGGCTGTATTATCAGCGTAGTAGTCTAACAAGTAGTTAAATGCAGTTGGATTTCCACTAAAGGTTGATGAGTAAGTTTTTGTATCTGAACCTGATTGTCCGCAAGCAGCTAAAAGCAAGGCAAATGCAAAAGTCAGGCCTGCACTAAGGACACTCTTTTTTGTATTCATCTCCCTTCTACTTTATGTTAGTTTTTGTAACATAGGTTTGTTTTACCAAAATAGTGGAAATTTGTAAAGTTAATTGAATTTCGAGAATGAAAGTTTATAAACCTTGGTTATAAAAAACAAAGGATTTCTGCCTTTTCATACAGCCTTCCCTTGTTTTTATGCGATTTCAATTTTAAATTTTTCTGTAAAAAATATTTATAGTAATTCCACACAGAAAGCATCCCATGGAGCTAAGATTTGTTTTTCAAAGACTTCTTGAGCTAGGGTGTTTTCAATCAAGACAGATTTGACATTTCCTTCTACTACAAAGACTTGCTCTTCATTGGACAAGTTAGCCACAACTAGGAAACGACGGTCGCCATCTTTACGGATATAGGCGAAGACCTTATCAGCCGTATCAAGCAATTCAAAGTCAGCTCGAATCAGCCAGCTGTTCTCCTTACGGATTTGGACCAAGTTCTGATAAGTATAGAAAATAGAATCTGGATTTGCCAGCGCTTCTTGAACGTTGATTGCTTGATAGTTTGGATTCACTGCCAACCAAGGTTGACCTGTTGAGAAACCAGCGTTTTTGCTCTCGTCCCATTGCATAGGGGTACGGGCATTGTCACGTCCAATGACACGTATACTGTCCATGATTTCTTCCAGCGAAACACCTTTTTCAAGAGCTTCACGCGCATAATTGAGGGATTCAATATCTTCTACTTGATCCAGCGTTTCAAACGGATAGTTGGTCATCCCAATCTCCTCACCTTGGTAGATATAAGGAGTTCCTCTCATAATATGAAGCAAGATTGCAAAGGCTTTGGCAGATTTTTCGCGGTATTCTTGGTCATTTCCCCAGATTGAGACAATACGAGGGAGGTCATGGTTGTTCCAGAAGAGGGAATTCCAGCCGTCCTCAACTCCTAACTCTGTCTGCCATTTGTTGAAGATTTCTTTTAACTTAGCGATATTCAGCTCTTTTTGATAGTGCCATTTAGGCTGACCTTCCTGATACTGAAGACCGATATGTTCAAAATGGAAGACCATAGACAATTCTTGCCCCTTTGGGTCAGAGTAGAGCTTGGCAATCTCTGGCGTTGCTCCCCAGGTTTCCCCTACTGTCAAGAGATTCTTAGCTCCAAAGGTGGCCTGATTCATTTCCTTGAGATAGGGGTGAAGCATAGGACCATTATTGACTACCTTCTCGTCAGGAATTTTGCCAATCATGTCAATAACATCCATACGGAAACCACCAATACCTTTATCAATCCAGAAGTCCATCATATCATAAATTTTCTGGCGAAGTTTTTCATTTTCCCAGTTGAGATCCGGCTGTTTCTTACTGAAAAAGTGGAGATAGTATTGACCTGACTTTTCATCGTATTCCCAAGCAGACCCACTAAAGATAGAATCTAGGTCATTGGGTTCATCGCGCCAGATATAGTAGTCTCGCTCAGGGCTATTGGGATTTTCACAGGCCTCTACAAACCAAGCATGTTCATCCGAGGTATGATTGACCACCAAGTCCATGATGATACGAATATCACGCTTCTTAGCTTCCGCAATCAGTTGATCCATATCCTCCATGGTTCCAAAAATCGTTGCAATCGCTTGATAATCAGCAATATCGTAGCCATTATCATCCATAGGGCTGTCATAAACGGGAGAAAGCCAAATCGCTGTAATCCCTAGCTTGGCTAGATAGTCTAACTTACTGGTAATTCCTGGCAAATCGCCAATTCCATCTCCGTTGCTGTCCATGAAACTCTTTGGATAAACTTGATAAACTACGGCATTGTGCCACCATTTTTCTTGCATCTTCTTACCTCATTATTTTAATAATCTATAGTCTATGATAGCGCTTTTCAGATTTTTATGCAAGCGTTCGCCTAATCTTTTTGATTCCTTTTTTAACTCCGTAGTTTCCTAACTTCCAATTTTTTATTATAATAGAGGTCAGAGGTAAAAAAATGAAAAAACAAGCTTTTAGTTCTGAACGATATTTGAATTTACAACGCGACCATATTTTGGAACGCATTAACCAATTTGACGGCAAACTCTACTTAGAATTTGGCGGTAAAATGTTAGAAGATTTCCACGCTGCTCGTGTCCTTCCTGGTTATGAACCTGACAACAAAATCAAGCTCTTGCAAGAATTGAAAGAGCAGGTTGAGGTTGTGATTGCCATTAATGCTAGCAACATTGAACATTCCAAAGCACGTGGCGACTTAGGCATTTCTTATGACCAAGAAGTTCTTCGTTTGATTGACAAATTCAATGAATTAGGGATTTTTGTCGGCTCCGTTGTCATTACACAATACGCTGGCCAACCCGCTGCAGATGCCTTCCGCAACCAACTTGAGAAAAACGGAATTGATTCTTATCTTCATTATCCAATCAAAGGATATCCGACGGATATGGATCACATCATTTCCCCAGAAGGCATGGGCAAAAACGACTACATCAAAACCAGTCGCAACTTGATTGTCGTAACCGCTCCTGGACCCGGTTCTGGAAAATTGGCAACGTGTATGTCCAATATGTACCACGACCAAATCAATGGCATCAAGTCTGGCTACGCTAAATTTGAAACCTTCCCTGTTTGGAATCTTCCCCTTCATCACCCAGTTAACTTGGCTTATGAAGCTGCCACAGCTGACCTTGATGATGTCAACATGATTGACCCCTTCCATCTTCAAACCTATGGAGAAACCACTGTCAACTACAACCGTGATATCGAAATCTTCCCAGTGCTCAAGCGCATGTTGGAACGTATTCTCGGAAAATCACCATACGCTTCACCGACAGATATGGGTGTCAACATGGTTGGTTTCGCTATTACAGATGACGAGGCTGCTGTCGAAGCTTCTAAACAAGAAATCATCCGCCGTTACTATCAAACAGTTCTTGACTTCAAAGCTGAAAAAGTTGGCGAAGCTGCCGTCAAGAAAATTGAGTTGCTCATGAACGACCTCGGTATCACACCTGCAGACCGTAAGGTTGCTGTCGTTGCGCGCCAAAAAGCAGAAGAAACTGGTGGACCAGCCCTAGCCTTTGAATTGCCAAATGGGGAAATCGTCACTGGTAAGAACTCAGAACTCTTTGGCCCTACAGCCGCTGCCTTGATCAACGCCATCAAAAAATCAGCTGACATCGCTAAAGAAGTAAAACTAATCGAGCCTGAAGTTGTTAAGCCAATCCAAGGTCTTAAAATCGATCATCTCGGTAGCCACAATCCACGCCTTCATTCAAATGAAATCCTGATTGCACTTGCTATCACAGCTACAGAAAATCCTGATGCTGCCCGCGCTATGGAAGAACTCGGCAACCTCAAAGGAAGCGAAGCCCACTCAACCATCATCTTGACTGATGAAGACAAGAATGTCCTTCGTAAACTGGGTATCAACGTAACCTTTGACCCATACTACCAATACGACCGCTTATATCGTAAGTAAAGATTTCAACCTCTCCAGCCTCGGAGAGGTTTTCTCTCTGTCTCAGGAGCAACCTTTATGATATAATGAGAGAAGAAAACTGAAAGGATTTACCATGTCAAAAGAAGTTATTGTCGAAAGTTTTGAACTTGACCACACCATTGTCAAAGCACCCTATGTTCGCTTGATTGGGGAAGAAACAGGGCCAAAGGGAGATGTCATCTCCAATTATGATATTCGTTTAGTGCAACCCAATGAAGACTCGATCCCTACTGCCGGCCTTCACACTATCGAGCACCTCTTAGCCAAACTCATCCGTACCCGCATTGACGGCATGATTGACTGTTCACCATTTGGTTGCCGCACAGGCTTCCACATGATTATGTGGGGACGTCACGCCAGTGCTAAAATCGCAGCTGTTATCAAGGATTCGCTCAAGGAAATCGCTGAAACTACTACTTGGGAAGATGTCCCAGGGACAACCATCGAATCTTGCGGAAACTACAAGGACCACAGCCTCTTCTCTGCTAAAGAATGGGCAAAACTCATCTTGGAACAAGGGATTTCAGATGATGCCTTTGAACGTCATGTGATTTAAAATCGAGTAGGGGATAATCTCTAGCCCCTCTCACACCACCGCACGTGCCGTTCGGCATACGGCGGTTCAACTAACTTTTAACGCATGTCGTTCAAGGTAATAATCCAAACACGAAACCAGTCCACGTTTTTCCAGGACTGGTTTTGATATAGCACGTTTAAGTACCGACTTCTGAGCTACTATAGTAGACTGAAACTAGAATAGTACACCTCTACTACACGACATGCCCGTCGTACCTCAAAAGGAACCAGTTTTTCAGCTGGCTCCTTCTTTTTTATGCTCAAAATTCTGTCTTAGGCTTTTTCACGAATGACCAAAACACCATCTTCCATGTCAGCTTCTAGGTGTTTAGCATCAAGGTTATCCAAGTGGAAGTCTGTGACTTTGTCACGGATTTGTTGTTCAACCACACGACGGAGTGGACGAACACCCATGACTTCATCGTAGCCTTCCTCAGTCATGTATTCTTTAGCAGCTTCGCTCACTGCCAAGTCAATGTCTTTCTTAGAAAGCGTCTTGTTAACTTCAACCAACATAAGGTCTACAATCTTAGAAAGATCTTCTTTGCTCAAGTGTGAGAATTCGATGACAGCATTGAAACGGTTAAGGAATTCTGGACGGAAGTAAGGTTTCAAACGATCCATCAATTCTGGTTTATCAGCATCTTCTGTCAAGTTAGCTTCGTAACCAAATCCTGCGTTTGAAGTTGCGATAATCACCGTATTCTTGAAGTTGACAGTGTTACCTTGACCATCTGTCAAACGACCATCATCCAAAACTTGAAGGAGAAGGGTGATGACTTGAGGGTCAGCCTTTTCAATTTCGTCGAGAAGGACGATTGAGTATGGATTGCGACGGACGCGTTCTGTCAAGGTATTGTTGTTGTCATCGTAACCAACATAACCTGCAGTTGTACCAATCAATTTAGATACGGCTGTGCGGTCGCTGTATTCTGACATGTCCAAACGGATGATAGCATCTTTCGTTCCGAACATATCTAGAGCCAATTGTTTAGCCAACTCAGTCTTACCAACACCAGTAGGACCTACAAAGAGGAAGCTACCGATTGGACGGTTACCTTCATCAAAACCAGCACGGTTACGACGGATAGCACGAGCTACCGCTTCTACCGCCTTGTCTTGGCCAATTACCTTATCTTGCAGACGATGAGCCATATCTTTCAAACGTTCAATGTCTGACGCTCCCATTTGAGACACTGGAATACCGGTCATTCGTTCTACAGATTCAGCCACATCGTTGACACTTGCAGTCACTTTCATATCTTCTGTGTGGTTTTCGATTTTCTTTTCCAATTCTGCGATGCGTGTTTTATAGTTTAGAGCTGCTTCAAAATCTTCCGCCTCGACAGCTTTTTCTTGCTTGTCTTTTTCTGCCTCAATTTCACGTTCAACAGCATGTACATCTGTTACAGGATGTTGTGCTGCCAAGTGAGCCGCTGTTACATCGACAAGGTCAATAGCCTTATCTGGCAAGCTACGTTGAGGAATATACTGAACAGAATAATCCACTGCTGCTTTCAAAACTTCATCTGGCAAGATAACATTGTGGTGTTGTTGATAGAGATCACGAATTCCTTGAAGAATTTTAAAAGTATCCTTTGCTGAAGGAGCATTGACCTTGACTTCGTTGAAACGACGAGCAAGGGCTGCATTTTTCAAGATAGTATTACGGTATTCATCTTGAGTAGTTGCGCCAATCACTGTCAATTCTCCACGTGAAAGAGCTGGCTTAAGAATGTCTGCAAGCCCTTTAGATCCACTGTCTCCACCCGTACTACCTGCACCGAGAATTTGGTGAATTTCATCAAAGAAGAGAATGATATTTCCCGCTTCTTTTACTTCATTGACTAAGTTTTGAACGTTTTCTTCAAAGCTACCACGGTATTGAGTACCAGCCTCAAGACCTGAGATGTCAATTGAAATAATTTCCTTGTTCTTAATAGCAGCTGGAACATCACCGTTCACAATGGCTTGTGCCAAACCTTCGACAACTGCTGTCTTACCAACACCTGCGTCTCCGACTAAAACAGGATTGTTCTTAGTACGGCGTGAGAGGATTTCAGATGTTTCTTGAATTTCCTTGTTTCGTCCAATAACTGGATCCAGCTTGCCCTCACGCGCTTCTGCAGTCAAGTTTCGACCTAGTTTAGCAAGGACACCGTCTTGTTTCATACCTGACGTATGTTGTGACACTTGTCCATCAACTTCTGCATTTCCTGGTAATTGACCAGTCGCACGATAATGAGCAAATTCCTCAGGTGTGACTTCACGTCCATTAATCAAGTAGCGACGGTTTTCAGAACTGTATCCTCGCATACCACCCATCAATTGGTTAAATAAATCATCCATGTTGTTAAAATTATTAAAGTTGTTGTTCATATTCTTTACCTCATTTTGTTTACTTAGTTATGATTACTGATATTGACTATCTTTAACCTTTGTGTTAAAAAATTTAGACTAGCTAAATCGCTACTCTAGGTACTATTTCTGGTTTTTCTTTTTCAAGCAGGAGTAGACTATCTTTACTTCTGAAGATTTCTAGATTAAACATAGACACACCTCTTTCTACTTTACTCTAAATAAGTGTTCTAGTAAGGCTTTCATTTACCTTACATTCATAATATACTACATTAGTCAGAAAAGGTCAAGAGATTTGACTTTAATTGACTAATGTTTTTTATACTCTTCGAAAATCTCTTCAAGCCACGTCAGCTCTATCTGCAATCTCAAAACAGTGTTTTGAGCAACCTGCGGCTAGCTTCCTAGTTTGCTCGTTGATTTTCATTAAGGATAAGCGTTCTAGTAAGGCTTTCATTTACCTTACGTTCATAATATACTACATTAGTCAGAAAAGGTCAAGAAATTTGACTTTGACTGACCAATATTTTTTAAAAAGCAAAAACACCCTGAAACATCAGGGTGCCATTCTTACATCAAATACAAAATTGCAAGGGTCAGGAGACTTGCTAGAAGCCCAATTCCCCAAAAGAAGAAGTCAACCTTCCACTCGCTCCAAGGATTTCCTTTACCAGACAATCCTCCAAGCTCAAAATGGTGATGGACAGGCGTCATACGGAAAATACGTTTACCACCTGTCAGTTTAAAATAGCTGACTTGCATCATGACCGAAGTTGTTTCAAAAACATACACAATTCCGATAATCAAGAGAGTCCATTCTTGGTGGAGAGCCATAGAAATCGCTGCCAGCATTCCACCTAAAGCCAAACTTCCCACATCACCCATAAAGACCTTGGCAGGCTTATGGTTAAAGATGAAGAAACCGAGCAAACCACCAATCATAGCAAGAATCACTAGAAGGATGTCCATCTGACCTTGCACATAGGCAATAACTCCATAGGCAGACAAACTAATCACAACGGAAATACTAGCTAGACCGTCAATACCGTCTGTCAAGTTGACTGCATTTGAAAAACCGACTAGCCAGAAAAGGGCGAAGAAAATATAGAAAATCCCCAGATGCACTTGGTAACCAAAGACTGAAAGCATATCGCCCCCACGCTCATAGAAAAGATAGAAGATAACTCCACCTAGAAGCTGAAGAGCCAATTTTTGCTTAGGATTCAGCCCCTCATTGATTTTGCGAAAAACCTTGAGAAAGTCATCTAAAAATCCGACCAAGCCATACAAGACCAAGATGAACAAAATCATTCCCACATTATTGCTGAATTGGCTACTAAATAGGGCGAAAAAGAAAGCAAGCAAAACAGAAGTAATTAAGAAAACCAAACCTCCCATTGTAGGAGTCCCAGCTTTTGCCTGATGCTGTTTGACATCCTCATGCATCTGCTGGCCTGTAATTTGCGCCTTTCTATAAAATTGGATAAAGGCCGGAATTCCTACTACAGTTAGTAAAAATGTCACAATTCCAGCACTGATGGAAATAAACATATTAGTCTCCTAAAGTTAATGTAATTTTTTTAATATCCTTGATAGCTGTGTTAGCTCGAACATCTTGCTTCTGCACAGTAGAGCCCGAACCTTCAAATGCAAGTTCTATATTGAGCCACTTAGCAAAGGTCTCAGCAGTCTCCTTTGTCCAACCATACATGTCTGGAACTTCCTCTGCTTTATCAGATAAGATCAGGACTTGCTGATTTGGGGCAAGATTCTTCCCTTCTTCAGCAGAACTGTTTTTAATCTTCGTTCCTGTTCCCACAACAATAGGTTGTACAAGATTGCGACGCAATTCTTCTGCTAAATCACCAGGTGAAATATCCTTGACACTAGGCATATGATAAGGACTTTGTTGACTTACTTGCTCCAAAGCTTTAGCTGTTGTTTGAAGATTGAGAGAGTCTTTCATAGCTGAAGCCCGCTCCAAGATAGGATTGGCAAATTCTCCCAACTGGATACCTGAATAATGTTCAGGTTGTTGGACCGTCACATACAAGATAAAATCAGGATTTTCAGCCGGATTCATCGATACAGCCGAGAAAATATAGTTGGTTAACCCAACTAGATAACCACCATTTTTCTCGTCAGCAATCTGAGCCGTACCAGACTTGAGGGCTACATTTTGCCCAGGAACAGTTACAGTTGGCTTGCCTGTGCTGTGGTTATACATGGTTCCATAAACCGCATCCGTCCCTACCAAAACCATGTTAGTCCGAGTTAGACTAGCTGCATCTTTAGAAACAGGATTTCCCACAATTTCTTTTTGAGATTTCCGAGCAGTTTGATCATTTGGATCATAAATGGCACTAATAAATTTAGGTTCCAGCATGACACCGTCATTAGCAATGGCTGTAAAGGCACGAATCATTTGCGTCTGGGTCACTGAAATCCCTTGTCCAAATGAGCTTTGCGCAATGTTGACAATATTATCCGCAGGAAGCTGACCAGCATACTCATCCGTCAAACCGAAACGGGTCGGAACACCAAATTTAAAACGATTAAGATAATCAAGCCAGGTAGCATCTCCCATCTTTTGCTCAAGGAGGGTCATCCCAACGTTACTTGAGTGTGCAAAACCTTGAGAAAAAGTCATCATTCTGCCACCAGTCAATCCTTCATTAACGTCCCAATCTCGAATCGTGGCATCTGCAATTTTTAACTCACTACTATTAAAGACTTCTCCTCCTGGAAAGGTATTATTATCAATAGCAGCAGCCAACATCATCACTTTCATAGTGGAACCTGGCTCATAGTTACTTTGATAAAGAATATCACGCCAGACAAAGTCCTTAGTGATTCCTTCCTTAGTATCGGCATCAAAGGTTGGTCGTTGCGTTGTTGCCAGAATTTCCCCTGTTTTAGCACTGACCAAAGTCGCTGTCATGTACTTTCCTTTTACCTTCTCTTGAAAAGCATCCATCTGGGTTTCCATAAAGGACTGGAGAGGGCTGGAAATGGTTGTATAAACATCCTTGCCATCTACCGTTTGTTGGGAAACTTGTTCTGTTCCAGGTACAATATTACCCAGACGATCCTTTTCATAGGTAATAATGCCGTCTGTCCCTGCAAGAATACTGTTCAAGGAACTCTCCATTCCAGAGGTTCCCAGCAAGCTCTTGCTTCCATCTTCATTTTCATGTAGCTGAGCTAATCCGATAAAACTAGAAGCAAATTGTCCGTTTGGGTAACTACGATTGGGACTGGTTGTAAAATCAATCCCCTTGACCTCTGCAGTTTCCAACTCTTTTTTGATAGTCATCATATTGGCATAGGTAATCCCATTTCCCTTTGCTCCAAAAGAAACTTGCTTGAGATTAGGTTGCGAGAGTTGCTCTCTTACATAAGATTCTTCCATGTCCAGATACTTATGAAAGACCTCTGCAACCTTGTTAAATTGTGTTTTTTCTACGTAAAGAATCTTACCCGTTGCTGACTTATAGTTCTCATCAATAACCGCATAGACATTATAAGATGTCGCATCCTCAGCAATAGGGACTCCATTTCGGTCATAAATAGTCCCACGTTTGGCAGGAACTGTACGGGTGGTTTGATGAACCTTCTTAGCTTCCCTCGCTAAATCTGTTCCAAAGCGAGTGCCCGTCCCAATAATGACCGCAAAATTGACTAAAAAAACGGCAAAAACAAAGACAGATAATAAACTCAGACTTTTTCCAACTCTGCGTCTGTTTTCAGCCGGCGATTTCCGATTTTTGGTCGCATAACGGATTACTTTTTTTGTCCACTTCATATCTTACTCCGCTATTCGAATATTTTCATTGTTTAATTGCAAATCGTGTGAATTGGCAATTTCTTTCAAACGTTCTGCACGTAATAGTTCATTGACCTCTTGCTTGGCATCGTCCAATTCGGTCTTCTTTTCCTCTATCTGCGCATTGATTTTTGTCAAATCATTCTGCACTTGCAAGAGCTTGGTCTGCATAAAAATAATACTAATGGCTACAATAAGAGTGGTTACAGCAATGGAAAAGTAAAAAGCTTTTTCCACACGCGAAAACCGTTTAAGTTGCATCTGTAGTATTTGACCTGTTTTTTCCATTCTTTCTGCCATCATTTTTCCTCTTACTTGTGAATTTTTCTGGCTACGCGCAACTTGGCTGAGTGCGAGCGGTTATTGGCTTCTAATTCTTCTGCACTTGGCAAGATTGGCTTACGGGATACCAATTCCATCTTGGGCTTGAGATCATCTGGGATGAAAGGCAAACCTTTTGGAACTTCAACTGTTGAAGCTTCCTTAAACAATTGCTTGGTCAAGCGGTCTTCCAAGGAATGAAAGGTAATCACTGAAATTCTACCATCCAGAGTCAACATATCCATAGATTGCTGGATGGACTCATCTGCCGCTCCCAGTTCATCATTGACTTCAATTCGAATAGCCTGGAAAATCTGCTTAGCAGGATGGCCCTTCTTCTTGAGTTCCTTGGCAGGTTTGGCCGACTTGATAATTTCTGCCAATTCAGTCGTAGTCTCGATTGGCTTAACTTCACGTGCTTGTTCAATCTTACGCGCAATCTGTTTAGAGAATTTGTCCTCTCCATACTTGAAGAAAATACGAACCAAGTCATGATAGTCATAGTGGTTCACCACTTCATAGGCTGTCAGGCTAGCATCCTGATTCATCCGCATGTCCAGTGGCGCATCCTTTTTATAAGAAAAACCACGCTCACGCTGGTCCAATTGAGGACTAGACACTCCCAAGTCATAACAAATTCCATCAATTTCCTGAACACCAGCTTCGCGCAAACGTGCCTGTAAATGACGGAAGTTATCCTTGATAAAGGTCACCATTCCCTTCTCAATGTAAGGTGCCAAGCGTTTTTGCGCATTGTCAATGGCATTCTGGTCCTGGTCAAAGGCATAGAGATGGCCTTTTTCACTTAATTTACTTAATAAATACTCGCTATGGCCTGCTCCACCCAAAGTCGCATCAACGTAGATACCGTCGGGCTTTACGTCAAGCATATCAATCGTTTCGTGGAGTAAGACCGTTACATGATGAAATTCTTTTGTCATATCTTATCTATTTTACCACAAATCCGACCAGCTTGCACTAGTCAGACAAATCAGACAAGGAGGCCAAATTTCAAGTTCAAGTTAGCCATGAAGAAGTCTTCTCTGGGTGATTTGTAGTTCAAGCATTTTTTAGGATAGTTATTAATCCAATTTTAGATGAATGCGACTTCTTTGGGAGTCGTTTTCTTAGTTCCCTTAGGTAACCATCTCCGAATGAGCCTGTTGTGATTCTCATTAGTTCCCCTTTCCCAAGAGGCGTAGGGGTGCGCATAATAGATATGTTCCTCAGAAAATACATCAGACAAGCGGTTAAATTCTGTACCATTATCTGCCGTGATGGAAAGAATTTGATGTTGTTTTAAGATGAGTTTT
>NZ_VMLS01000020.1:0-23809 GCF_013276805.1 Streptococcus sp. 1449 | reverse complement strand
TTAAGTTGCTTTCGTGAATACCAAGATCAGCCGCAATTTCTTCATAAGTTCGATATTCTCGCACATATTGAAGTCGCCATAAGAAGGTATTCTAGGCTTAGTTTAGGTTTTCGTCCCCCTTTTGCGTGTTTACCTTGATAATCTCTTTTTAATACAGCTAACATCTCTTCAAAAGTCGTGCACTGAACACCAACCAGGAGCTTAAATCGTGCATCAGTTAGTTGTTCACTTGCTTCATAATTCATAGAACTATTCTACCATATATTGTTTCGCAGGAAGTCTATTATCAAAAGGTGTTGATATATGGGCTGTTTCAAGATTACTAAGGCATAAAGATATACAACAAATTATTCAAACTTACGGACATACTCTAAAAGAGGGTTATTGATAAATAGTATAGGAAGAGCCTTAAAATAAGGTTTTTTCTATTTATCGATTCCAGCAGGGGGTATGTAATTAGATACTATAGTAGATTGAAACTAGAATAGTGTATCTGGACTTCTAAAACATTACTAGAAATTGATTTGTCCTATTCCTATTTCATTTTACTATAAAAACCGCTCAACTGAGCGGTTTTCGTCTATTCATATCCTCTTACAGTACCCATGTTCGGATGGCATGGGCAACGCCGGATTCGTCATTTGTTTTAGTGATGTATTTGGCGATTTTTTTGATTTCTTGATTTCCATTTTCCATGACAACGGGGTTCCCAACGACTTCCAGCATGGCACGGTCATTTTCTTCGTCACCGATAGCCATGGTTTGATCTTTGTTCAATCCGAGTTTTTCAGCTAAGTGAGTAATAGCTGACCCCTTGTCTATATTCTTTTTAAGGAGTTCGAGGTAGAAAGGAGCAGACTTGTTGATAGAGTAGCGTTCGTAAAATTCTGCTGGGATTTTTTCAATCGCAGCATCGAGAATCTCAGGCTCATCGATGAACATACACTTGACGATTTCCTTGTCAGACATTTCTTCAGGTGTGCGGTAGAAGATAGGCATGTTGACGAGGGTTGATTCGTGCACAGTGTATGTTCCGATATTGCGATTGGCAGTATAGATACCGTCCTTAGTAATAGCATGCATGTGGACACCGAGCTTACGACTGAGAAATTCCATATCCAGATAATCCTCATAAGTCAAGGATTCGCTGATAATCTCATGCCCTGTAGCAGTTTCTTGGACAAGGGCACCATTGAAGGTCACAACATAGTCACCCTCGTCTCTCAACTGCAAGTCGTCCAGAAGTTTGGCAACACCTGCGATAGGGCGGCCAGTTGCAATGACGACTTTGACACCAGCTTCTTTGGCATCTTGGATGGCAGAAAAGACTTCAGGAGTAATCTCCTTTTGACTGTTGACTAGGGTTCCGTCAATATCGACAGCGATTAGTTTAATACTCATAAAATTCCTCTTCTAGTTTTTATTTGGGGTAAAATGATCGTTCTCAATCAAGTGTAAAAATTGCTGGGTAATGCTTGCAAAGATGCTGTTTTGGTCCAACATTTCTTTTGGAAAATAAAAGCGATTATCTCCGTGGCGACTGCCAGCAAGGGATTGGACGATAGGAGACAGGCTAGAGAGTTCGGCCAGTTGACCATTTTTTTGTAAAATCTCAATCTGTGTCCGCGGATTTTCAGATTCGGGACGATAGATATCATAAGGGAGGTCGAAGTTCTTATGAATAGCAGTATAGTAGTCTGGATCAAAGCCAATGTCCTCAACCAATTTTCTCATGCTAGCGAGTTGGTCTTGGTCTTCTTGTGAAAAGGTAATGGATTTAAAGACCTTGCGGTTGACAAAGCGTTGCGACAGGTCTGCAAGAATCTTATCAGGACTGGTCATCCAGAGCTGGAAGTAGGTATTCATCACACCATCATCCAGAGCCAGATAATCAGACAAGGTCACATTTTTTTCAAAGAAAGGCAGGAGGTGTGGGGAAGTTCGTGCAAAGAAGTCTTTGTCCTCAGGATAGAGTTCCTTAGCGCGTTTGAGAAGATTTTGTAGGAGAACTTCCATAGCGCGTGTTGCTGGGTGGAAATAAACCTGCATATACATTTGGTAGCGGCTGAGAACATAGTCTTCGATGGCGTGCATGCCATTGCGCTGAAAGGCGATACCATTTTCGACAGGACGAATGACACGCAAGATCCGAGTCAGGTCAAATTCCCCATAAGAAGCTCCTGTAAAATAGGAGTCGCGCAAGAGATAGTCCATGCGGTCCGCATCAATCTGACTAGAAATCAGTTGCACAACCTGTTTGTTAGGGTAGGTATGGTCTATGACACTGGCAACCTTTTCTGGAAAATCTGGCGCCACTTGTAGCAGGACTTGGTGAATCTCCGTTTCAGGACTTTGGATGATCTCCTGAGTAATGGCTTCGTGGTCTGTATCAAAGAGATGTTCAAAAGTATGGGAGTAGGCACCATGCCCAAGGTCGTGTAAAAGAGCAGCGGTCATGGTCAAGAGAGACTCTGCAGGATTCCATTCCTCAGGATATTTTTCTTCGAAAATCTCTGTGATGCGTCGTGCAATTTCATAGACGCCTAGACAGTGAGAGAAGCGACTATGTTCTCCACCGTGGAAGGTATAACTGGAAGTTCCCAGTTGTTTGATACGACGCAAACGCTGAAATTCTTTTGTATTGATCAAGTCATAGATGATTTGATTATTGACATGGATGTAGTTGTGAACTGGGTCACGGAATACTTTTTCGTTCATATGACCATTATAGCAAAAAGCTAGAGTTTTTGGTAAAATAGTAGGACAAGAGACAAGAAAGAGGACCTGATGTGAAGATTCGGATGCGAAATACGATTCAGTTTGATGAGCAGTTGGAAGTGATTGACCAGCTTTATGACGTGGAAGTGCATGAGAAGGGAGATTATAGCTATCTGCTTTTCTATAATGAGGAAAAGGAAAAAGTAGTGATTAAATTTCATGGTCAAGAACTGGTGATGAGCCGATTTTCCAATCCCAAGACCACTATGCGCTTTCTAAAGGATAGTGATAGTTTAGCCTATATCCCTACACCTATGGGCATGCAGGAGTTTATCATCCAAACGAGCCATTATCAAGTAGATGGGCAAAAGATTGAACTAGACTATCAACTGCAAAACCAAGAGGGACATCCCTTTGCTAGCTATCAATTGGAAATTACTTGGGGCTAGGCTCTTATTTTTTTCAAATTTTTTCAAATTTTGCTAGCTATCTTCTTGTATTGACTTCCTAGTGTGGTAGATTAGGCTAATTTTTGGTATAATAAAAGTTATGGAAATTGAAAAAACCAATCGTATGAATGCGCTCTTTGAATTTTATGCAGCGCTTTTGACAGATAAGCAAATGAATTATATCGAGCTCTACTACGCTGATGATTATAGTCTTGCTGAGATTGCTGAAGAGTTCGGCGTCAGTCGTCAGGCTGTCTATGATAATATCAAGCGGACAGAAAAGATTCTAGAAGATTATGAGATGAAATTGCACATGTACTCTGACTACATTGTCCGCAGTCAGATTTTTGACCAGATTTTGGAGCGCTATCCCAATGATGACTTTCTGAAAGAGCAGATAGAAATTTTAACAAGCATTGATAATAGAGAATAAGAGGAAGAAAAATGGCATTTGAAAGTTTAACAGAACGTTTGCAGAACGTCTTTAAAAATCTACGTAAAAAAGGAAAAATCTCTGAATCTGATGTCCAAGAGGCAACCAAAGAAATTCGCTTGGCCTTGCTTGAGGCCGACGTTGCCTTGCCTGTTGTAAAGGACTTTATTAAGAAAGTTCGTGAGCGTGCAGTCGGGCATGAGGTCATTGATACCCTTAACCCAGCGCAACAAATTATTAAAATCGTTGATGAGGAACTGACAGCCGTTTTAGGTTCTGATACAGCTGAGATTATCAAGTCACCTAAGATTCCAACCATCATCATGATGGTTGGTTTACAGGGGGCTGGTAAAACAACCTTTGCCGGTAAATTGGCCAACAAACTTAAGAAAGAAGAAAATGCTCGTCCTTTGATGATTGCGGCGGATATTTACCGTCCTGCGGCTATTGATCAGCTTAAAACCTTGGGGCAACAGATTGATGTGCCTGTCTTCGCTCTTGGGACAGAGGTTCCAGCTGTTGAGATTGTACGTCAAGGTTTGGAACAAGCACAAGCCAATCATAATGACTATGTCTTGATTGATACGGCAGGTCGTTTGCAGATTGATGAGCTATTGATGAATGAGCTTCGTGACGTAAAAGCACTGGCTCAACCAAATGAAATTCTCCTCGTCGTTGATGCCATGATTGGTCAAGAAGCAGCCAATGTTGCGCGTGAGTTTAATGATCAGTTGGAAGTGACTGGGGTTATCCTTACCAAGATTGACGGCGATACTCGTGGTGGTGCTGCTCTATCTGTTCGTCACATTACCGGAAAACCAATCAAGTTCACTGGTACAGGTGAAAAGATTACGGACATTGAGACCTTCCACCCAGACCGCATGTCTAGCCGTATCCTTGGCATGGGGGATATGCTCACTTTGATTGAGAAAGCTTCTCAAGAATACGATGAGCAAAAGGCCCTTGAAATGGCTGAGAAGATGCGTGAAAACACCTTTGATTTCAATGATTTCATTGATCAGTTGGATCAGGTGCAAAATATGGGGTCGATGGAAGACTTGCTCAAGATGATTCCAGGTATGGCAAACAATCCAGCCCTTCAAAACATGAAGGTGGATGAACGCCAGATTGCTCGCAAACGTGCCATTGTGTCCTCCATGACACCTGAAGAACGTGAAAACCCAGATTTGTTAAATCCAAGCCGTCGCCGTCGTATCGCTGCGGGTTCTGGAAATACTTTTGTCGAAGTTAATAAATTCATCAAAGACTTTAACCAAGCTAAACAGCTCATGCAAGGTGTTATGTCTGGCGACATGAACAAGATGATGAAGCAGATGGGGATCAATCCAAACAACCTTCCTAAAAATATGCCAAATATGGGAGGAATGGATATGTCTGCCCTTGAAGGAATGATGGGACAAGGTGGCATGCCTGACCTGTCAGCTCTCGGAGGAGCAGGAATGCCAGATATGAGCCAAATGTTTGGTGGCGGACTCAAAGGTAAAATCGGTGAATTTGCCATGAAACAGTCCATGAAACGCATGGCTAACAAAATGAAGAAAGCGAAGAAGAAACGCAAGTAAGACGAAGGAAGGCCGCAGAGCTTTCCTTTTTTAGAAAAATAATAAAGGTCTATTTTGAATCTGTAAAGAATAAAAAATAATAATACTCAATGAAAATCAAATAGCAAACTAGGAAGCTAGCCGCAAGCTGCTCAAAACACTGTTTTGAGGTTGTAGATAAGACTGACGAAGTCAGTCACATATATACGGTAAGGCGACGTTGATGTGGTTTGAAGAGATTTTTGAAGAGTATAAATATAAAGAAAAATCAGAAATTGAGATTAGAGAACTCTTTTGATTTCAATCCTTATTTTTGATAAAATGAAGCTGTAATGTATTAAAAATGAAGCATTACAAAGATAGGATAAGCCAACTTAATTTGTTAGAAAATTAAAATTACAAAAGCTTGACAAAGCTAAGAAAGGATACTACCATGAGCACAGCACAGCACAGCACGCAGGTGAAAACTCTGGACTTGAGAAATTAACTCTCACTTCAAAAGATGTTTTTACAGATAATATTTCAAAAATTGGTCAACTTTTTCCTGAAGTTCTGACGGAAAAGAGGGATGAATACGGCAGATTACGTCCTGCGATTGACTTTGAGAAGCTTAAACAGTTTTTATCAGAGGAAATTGTGGATGGTCGAGAATCCTATGAGTTTACTTGGGTTGGAAAGCGTGAAGCTATTGCAGAAGCTGGGCGACCAACTACTAAAACCCTAAGACCAGATCTTGATGAAAGTGTTGACTTTGAAAACAGTGAAAATGTCTTTATTACTGGAGATAATTTAGAAGTCTTAAAAATCTTACAAGAATCCTATCTAGGAAAAATCGATATGATTTATATCGATCCACCCTATAATACAGGAAAAGACTTTGTATATTCTGATAAGTTCCAAAAAACAGACGAAGAGTTGAAGGAAGAGATGGAACTTTTGGATGAAGAAGGACGCCAGGTAGTTGGGCTTACAAAAAATGAAAAGACTTCGGCCCGTTATCACTCAGACTGGCTCAATATGATGTATCCACGTCTCCGCCTAGCACGTAATCTCCTCAAGGATTCAGGTGTTATCTTTATCTCTATTGATGATAATGAACAAGCTAATCTGAAAGCTATCTGTGATGAGATATTTGGGGAGGAGAATCTCGTTCAAACGATTGCTTGGAGAAGAAGTGATAATCAGCCTAATATAGGTAAAGCTGCTAGAGTAAAAGAATATATATATGTGTATTCAAAGGATTATTCTAGAGTTACATATGGACGGTTACCACTTTCAGATACAGCTAAGAAAGAATATGCTTATGAAGATTCAAAAGGAAAATATGGGAGAGGCATCCTACGTGATGAAGTTCGAGGAAGGTTTAATTATGAAATTCTAAGTCCTGCTGGAAAAGTACTTATGGGACCATGGATGGTTTCGGAAAAAGATTTTCACCAACTTTTAAAAGATGACAAAATTCATTGGCCAGAAAATGGAGGAGTTCCAAGAACAAAGATATATTTAAGTGATGCAATGAAGAATGGTCAACTATCTAATGATTTTTGGAATGTAGAGTTTGGAACAAATCAACGTGCCAATACTGAAATTAAGAAGTTATTTGATTTTAGAGTATTCGATTTTTCTAAGCCGACAAAACTATTATTAAATTTGTTAGGATTAGGTGCAAGTATAGAAACCGCCCTTATTCTTGATTTCTTCGGTGGTTCTGGTACTACGGCAGACGCAGTTATACAACTGAATGCTGAAGATGGTGGAAATCGTAAGTTTATCTTATGTACTTTGGATGAAGAAGTAGCTGATAAGTCTGCTGCTAAAGAAGCAGGTTATGAAACTATTGATCAGATTTCACGTGAGCGGATTCGTCGTGCTGCTGCCAAGATTCAGGAGGAGCATCCTGAGTTGGTTGGCAAGCAGGACTTTGGATTTAAGGCTTATAAGTTAGACTCTTCTAATTTCAAAGATGTTTCAGCTCGGCCAGATCAATTTATCCAAGGAGAACTTTTTGATAGTGTATCCAATATCAAGGAAGGACGTACTGGGCTTGACCTACTTTTCCAAGTTATGCTGACATGGGGCATGGAATTGTCATTAGCTATTGATTGGGAGAAAGTAGCAGGAGCAGAAGTTTATGATGTAGATCAAGGATCACTCATGGCTTGTTTTGAAGATGAAATCTCTGAAGAAGTTATCCGTCACATCGCTCAAGCACAACCACTCCGTACTGTTTTCCGTGATAGTTCATTTGCCAATTCAGCAGATAAAATTAACGTAAGTGAAATATTTAAAGAATTATCACCTCATACGAAAGTGAAGGTGGTGTAGGCGATGTTCTATCAGCTGACAACTGATAATTGGATAAGTATCGGAGGGATTATAGTAGATTCGATTGCGATTATTGTTTCTATCAGCATTGCAATCTGGGTTACTAGACATGCTTTTAAAGATAACTTAAAACAACATTTATTTGAAAAAAGGATGATATTGTATAGTGATTTTGTTCTACTTTTGGAATACTTGCTTGCAAATCATACAGTTTCTAATCTAAAAAAGCAACATAAGGCAATTGATGAAAATATAACTAAATTATATTTTTTATCTAATAAGGAAATGTATAGTTTAGCCATAGAATTCATTCAAGAACTTGAAGATACTATCAAGAAAGTTGAAGACGGAAAGATACAAGAAGATAATCAAAAACTTATTTCTATTTGTCTTGTACTTAGTGATGCAATGAAGTGGGAAAAAGAGTATTTTAACGATATTACATCATCAAAAGTGAAAGAAATTAAAAAGAAATATAATATGGCGTAACTATTAAATATAGTTATAGATGTGAAATAGTTTATGTGAATTTAATAAAAAGAATATAGAATTATGAAACTACAATTTAAAAAACAACAATTTCAGTTGGATGCGGTTAGTGCCATTGCAGATTTATTTCAAGGGCAAGCCAAACATACTGGAGTTCAGTATATGGCGGATCCAGGTCGTCTCAAGTCAGATGAGGTAGATTTGGTTTTAGATGCTTATCGAAATGCACCGATTCAATTGAGTCAAACAAGTATACGAGAAAATGTTCATACTATGCAAACTCGTTATGGTTTGCGTCCTTCTGATAAACTATCGATTGATATGATTGCTGGACGAGAAGCTTATAATTTTTCCATAGAGATGGAGACGGGAACAGGGAAGACCTACACGTATATCCGTACAATTATGGAGTTGAATAAACGCTATGGCTGGCTTAAATTTGTCATTGTCGTTCCAAGTGTAGCCATTCGTGAAGGGGTTCTCAAGTCTCTACAGATCATGTCAAGTCACTTTCAGATGGAGTATGGGAAGCAACCACGCTATTTTGTCTACGATTCTTCACGTTTAGGTGATTTGGATAGTTTTGCCAATTCGTCAGACCTTCAAATCATGGTCATCAACTCTCAAGCCTTTAATACAAAAGGCAAAGATGCGCGACGGATTCATTCTGAACAGGAAAGTTTCCGTTGGCGCCGTCCAATTGATGTCTTGGCAGCTATGAATCCGATTATGATTATTGATGAACCTCAGTCTGTTGAAGGGAAACAGACAAAGGAAAGACTAAAAGATTTTAAGCCATTATTTACACTACGTTATTCGGCTACCCATAAAGAAAAACATGATATGGTTTATAGATTGGATGCCATGGATGCTTACAATCAAAAATTAGTGAAGAAGATTGCGGTTAAGGCTATTGAGCAAACTGGGACGACCGGGACACAAGGATATCTATATCTACAAGAAATCATTCCACAAAAAACAGGAGCACCCAAAGCAAAAATTGAGTTTGAAGTAAAAACGCAGTCAGGTGTTAAGAGGAAATTGAAGGTGGTGGAAGAACCCTTTGATTTGTATGCTGAATCGGGGAATTTATCTGCTTATAAAGGAATGACCCTTAGTCACTTTGATGCAAGAGAGAACAAACTTCAAGTTGGTGTGACGCAAGAACTTCATGTCGGTGAAGTGATAGGGGAAGTGGATGAGTCTAGCATCAGAAGAATTCAAATCCGAGAAACTATAAAAAGTCATCTCGAAAAAGAAAGTAAACTGTACAATCGAAGAATTAAAGTATTATCCCTATTTTTCATCGATGAAGTGGCCAAGTATAAACAATATGATGAACATAATGATGCCTATAATGGTGAATATGCTCAGATTTTTGAAGAAGAATATCGAAATCAAGTAAACCAGTTTATCCAAACACAGGAACCAACTCCTTATCGTCGATATTTGGAGGCTAATCTTGAAGGAAATTCAGTTCATGCCGGTTACTTTTCGGTAGATAAAGTGAAGAAGTCAGATAAGACCATTTTTGTGGACTATAAATCTGCCAGTGAAAAGAAAAATAATCTTTCAAATGACATTGATGCCTATGACTTGATTATGAAGGACAAGGAGCGTTTATTGAGCTTTGAAGAGCCAGTTCGTTTCCTCTTTTCTCACTCAGCTCTAAAAGAGGGATGGGATAATCCTAATGTCTTTCAAATCTGTACGCTGAAGCAATCTTCAGCAGAGACTCGAAAACGTCAAGAAATCGGTCGTGGTATGCGTTTAGCAGTTGACCAAAACGGAATTCGTCAGGATTTTGAACTCTTAGGAAATGATGTTCATGAAATCAATAAACTGACAGTAATTGCAAATGAAAGTTATGATCAATTTGCTCGAAGTCTACAAGAAGAAATCAAAGAACTCTTAGCAGAACGTCCTGTAAAAGTGGATGTTACTCTCTTTACGAATAAAGTTCTAACGAATCAAGAAGGTCAAACAATACGAATTACCAAGGAACAAGCAGATTCGATTCATTTTGATTTGATTCGACAAGGCTATATAGACCGTGAAGGGCAATTGACTGCAGAATATTTTACTACAAAAGAAAATCATCAGTTACAACTGTCTGAAACACTAGCAGGTTATGAGGATAAGCTGGTAGAGATATTGGAGAGCGTTTATCATGCTGGACAGTATGAAATTGAAAATGCCAATAATGCGGTAATTCAATTCTCAAATGAGGTCAATCAAGAAAATATTGCCCGAAAAGAATTTTTAAATCTCTGGAAGCAAATCAATCGTAAGACGAGTTACCAAGTAGAGTTTGATGATGCGGAATTGGTAAAACATTCGGTTGACTATATCAATGAGAAATTAGTCGTTAGCAAACCAAGCTTTCATATAACTCAAGCAAGCGCTACTGAGATGAGTAAGGAAGAAGGTCTCCATCTCACAGTAGCTGAGAATGATCGTCAGCAAGAATATCTAACGGATTCGCAGATTATGACCAAATATGATTTACTAGGGGAAATTGCTGAACAGACTGGTTTAACTCGTAAATTGGTTGCGGAAATATTAAGTAAAATCTATGTCTACCAATTTGACAAGTTTAAACAAAATCCTGAAGAGTTTATTCTTAAGGTTTCAAAGCTCATTAATGAACAAAAAGCGAGTCAAATTATCAAGCATATCCAGTATAATGTGTTAAATGAAGAGTATGATATGGACTTGTTTTATGACAATCCTGAAACTGCTAACAGATCAGATGATCACTTACTTGAATCCAAAAAAGGGATTTACAATTTTGTAAAAGTTGATTCCAATACGGAGAAGACCTTTAAAGAATCTTTGGAACAATACGAGGATGTTCGTGTTTATGTGAAGCTACCAGGGAAGTTCAGTATTGCGACTCCGCTTGGGAACTATAACCCTGACTGGGCAATCGCCTTCCGTGAAGGTAGTGTCAAACATATCTATTTTGTTGCAGAAACGAAAGGCTCTATGTCTAGTCTTCAATTAAAACAAGCTGAGCAAGCAAAAATTGCCTGTGCGCGTGCTCATTTTAAAGCGTTAGCTCAAGCTGGATTGATTAGTGATCAGCACATCTATGATGTGGTTTCAAGTTACGAGGAATTATTAAATATTGTAAGATAGAGAGGTAAAAGAAATGGAATTTATTGTATATCGTAAGGGAAGAGAAGTAGCTGTTTTACAACGTAGGAGTGATGCAGAGAGATATGTGCGCTCTAAAACTGGATTTTTTGGTGAACCAGATGCTTACTATCAGATTGAACAAAGAGGTTGTTATTTGACAGAAGCAGCTGTAACTTACAAGGGATTGGCAGATGACTGTGATGAATTGATGACTTTGCGAAAATTCAGGGATTCTTATCTAGCTTTTAAAGATGGTGGTCAGGAGGAAATTGAATCCTACTATAAGATGGCTCCTCAGATTGTTGCCAAGTTAGAAGAACATTCAAATCGTGAGGAAATACTAGAGTCTATCTGGTCAGGACTTGTCTTACCTTGTGTTTCCTTGATTAAAATAGGAGAGAATCAAACTTGCCATCAATTGTATAAAACATATACACTAGAATTGTCTCAAAAAGTGGTCCAATAAAACGAGTAGAGTATAGGAAAAGAGTTCGGGTCCTCGCTAACTTGTATAGTGAAGAGACCCCCTATTCTATTTAGATCCCCAATACCAAAACAAACGTGTCAAACTAATCACTAATAGAACATACTTGGAAGATTTTGAATGGAATGAGGAAGATACAAAGGAAGACAATTTCTCTAGCTGGCTTGATGAAATGGTAGGATTGTAAGGGGGGATTTTTACCCCTTGGGTTTTAAGAGTATATATAATTAAGATAAACTAAAAAGACTAACACAAAAAAAGAAAGTAGAGAAAAGAAAATGAAGTTATTAAAGGGTTTGGGCTTTGCCTTGGTATTGTTTTACATGGTTATATTTATTGGAGTAAACTTTGTGACTGTTGGGGTTGATAATGATAAAAAAGAAGAAACAACAAAAGAGATACAAAGGTATGAATTGTTAGACTAGACTAAAATAAAAAAGCATTATACAATAGTAATATGAAATCAACTAAAGAAGAAATCCAAGCTATCAAAACACTTTTAAAAGACTCTAGTACAGCTAAATATCATAAACGCCTTCAAATCGTTCTATTTCGTCTGATGGGTAAATCTTATAAAGAGATTATAGAGCTTTTAGACTGTAATCAAACAACGATTTGGCCAACTGTAAAAAAATATGAGGAGTTCGGACTCGACTCTCTCCTTCAAGAAATACGTGGTGGTCGTAACCATGCATATATGACAATTGAGGAAGAGAAAGCCTTTCTTGCCCGTCATTTGAAGGCTGCAGAGGCAGGAGAATTTGTTACAATTGATGCCTTATTTCAGGCTTATACAAAGGAGTTAGGTTCTTCCTACACACGTGATGCCTTTCTCTTTCCACACTTGTTCAATGGGGTTCATCTCTGGTGTGTATGGAGGAATAAATGCAAAGCCAATATTAGTCGGAATCTTTAAGGTACTTGATTTATGCCATATAGCATTGTCCATAACGAGTAAAAAATAACCATATGGATAAGCTTGTGAAAGCTCTTCTAAAAAGGCGTTCATCCACTCAGTATGACATCCACCAGCTATTAAGAAAAATGATTCGCCTGTATGGGCATCAACAGCTCCATAACAATAGCGAAATTCTCGTATATAGTGACTATGGACATGTGGACCTACTCCTATTGGAGACCAACAAGATCCCAGTTTACTGATTCTACCGAAACCAGCCTCATCTTGGTACATCAAGCGAACCTTACGAAAATGCCTACTGGTTTTAAAGCGCTTTCTTGTCTTCTTGAATTGAGATTTTATTTTTAGACGCGACAATGGTTTGAACGTCTGCTTTCTTGGGATGTTCTGGACGTGGCCTAATATTTCGCCAACCATGGCGCTTCAAGAGTTGATAAAAGTCATCACGTGTGTAGGAAGAACCTAACTCCTTTTTATAAGCCTGAAATAAGGCATCAATTGTAACAAATTCTCCTGCCTCTGCAGCCTTCAAATGACGGGCAAGAAAGGCTTTCTCTTCCTCAATTGTCATATATGCATGGTTACGACCACCACGTGTTTCTTGAAGGAGAGAGTCGAGTCCGAACTCCTCATATTTTTTTACAGTTGGCCAAATCGTTGTTTGATTACAGTCTAAAAGCTCTATAATCTCTTTATAAGATTTACCCATCAGACGAAATAGAACGATTTGAAGGCGTTTATGATATTTAGCTGTACGAGAGTCTTTTAAAAGTGTTTTGATTGTTTGGATTTCTTCTTTAGTTGATTTCATATTACTATTATATAATGCTTTTTGATTTTAGTCTAGTATTAATCCCAATTTTCCATGATGAATCCAATAGTAAATGGTTGAAATTCCCACGTTAACCCCTTTAGCCATAACCATCATTTCAGGAGAAAACTTTTGATTATGATAGTAGAGAATCTTTTCCTTTAGTTCTTTGGTTAAGCTTGATTTCTTGACCGAGCGCCTGCGATTGTTTTCATAAGACTGTTGAGCATAGTCGGTAGAATAAACCTCTTTGAAGCGCCCTTTTCCAAGACATTGTCAGACTGTCTCACGCTTGATTTCAGTGTGGATAGTTTGAGGAGCTTTTCCAAGCAAAGAGGCAATTTCTCTATTTGATTTTCCTTCTTTTGTTTGGCTTTTGTAGTATAATTGTCTTGCATCTCTGTGCCTTTCTTGTGTTTGTGGTTGAACAACAAGTATAACACAGAGGTGTTTTCTTATGCCTAGAAGAGCTTTCATTTTTTTCAAAAAAGGTTGAAAAAACACCTTTGTGAGATGAAATACCCTTCAAATACCGTATCTCCCAAGTGAAAATCTCACAAATTTCTTAAACTTTGAGTCAAACTTCACATATCTAATCCATATCGATAGTTGGACAGAACTCACTTCTATGGTATTATCCTATCCCCCTTCCAAATGTCAAGCAAAAATGACAAGTATTTTAGAAATAACTCGCCATTTCATTAACTTTCTACTATATTAAATTAAAAAAATGTGACCTCATAGCAAGGACTCAAACTCAGCGACGCTCATACCCAGCTGATGGCTGGCAACCTCGGAAGTCAGAAGTCCTTGGCGAACCATATCCAGAAAGGCAAAAAGTTTCCCACGTTCCAAGCCTTCTTCTCGCCCTTGTTCAATCCCTTCAGCTCGTCCACGTTCAAGACCACGCTCCAGTCCCTGTTCAAGCCCCTCTGCACGACCACGCTCTAAGTCTTTTTCCTCCGCTTGTTCCAATGCATAGTCATGAGCGAGTAAGGCTTGTTCTTCACGCATACGTAGTTGACTAAACATTTTCCTGTCCTCCTCGGACCAGCTCTTGTAATCTAGCAGTTGGTCTGCTTGGCTGATGGCTCGCTCGGGGCGCTGGGTAAAGGGTTTATTCCCGAAAAACTCCAACCATGGCTTGCGAACGCTATCCTTGCTGGTTTCTCTGTATTTTTTAATTCCAAGAATACCATCTTGACTAGATGGTTTTCCTGTCCATTGTTTGTGATGGTTAAGACTTCACCTGTCGTTCCCTCTCGCATACTAAAGCTATGAAAAGCTTAATCATCCTGAAAGTAATTACTATCCACAATAGCTATTGCGTATACTGATGCGATGTGTTTATAACTTTGGTGAGCGTTTCCTTCTTATTGGCGAATTTTTTCTAGATTTTGATTGACCTGACTGCACAAGTAAGCCCACAGGAGATTGATGAAAAAATTCTGATGATGAACTTGAATTTCAATGATTACTTGGGTTCCATTATCCAACTCCACCAAGACATCAATACTGGTATAGAAATCTTGTGCTTAATAGGGCAGAGAAGGCAAGACGTGAATGTTACTTCCTTCCAAAATGGTCACATTTTTTGCTGGTAAATCCAGCATATCGCGAATAAATTGACAAGTGATTTCTGGATTGCTGAAAATTTTCTTAGCGTCCAAATCATTGGTTGAGCTAATGCCCGGATGTCTTAGAATCATTCTTTCTCTCCTTTCATTATAGCACATTTTTAAATCTAGGTTTGCTAGATTCACTGCTTCTATCTATAGTAAAATGAACCAAAAACAGTACACAATGTTGTATAATCTTCTTATGGCATATTCAATAGATTTTCGTAAAAAAGTTCTCGGCTATTGTGAGCGAACAGGTAGTATAACAAAAGCATCACAGGTTTTCCAAATCTCACGTAATACCATTTATGGCTGGTTAAGGCTAAAAGAGGGAACAGAAGAGCTAAACCATCAAGTAAAAGGAACAAAACCAAGAAAAGTTGATAAAGATAGACTTAAAAACTATCTTACTGACAATCCAGACGCTTATTTGACTGAAATAGCTTCTGAATTTGGCTGTCATCCAACTACTATCCACTATGCGCTCAAATTTATGGGGTACACTCGAAAAAAAGAACCACACCTACTATGAACAAGACCCAGAAAAAGTATCCTTATTTCTTAAGAATTTTAATAGTTTAAAGCACTTAGCACCTGTTTATATTGATGAAACAGGATTCGATACTTACTTTTATCGAGAATATGGTTGCTCATCAAAAGGTCAGTTAATAGGAGGTAAAGTCTCTGGAAGAAGATATCAGGGGATTTCTTTGGTTGCAGGGCTAACAAATGGTGAGTTAATCGCTCCAATAACTTACCAAGAAACAATGACGAGCGACTTTTTTGAAGCTTGCTTTCAGAAATTTCTCTTACCGACATTAAATACACCCTCAGTTATTATTATGGATAATGCAAGATTCCAATAGAATAGCTAGAATAGAATTCTTGTGTGAAGAGTTTGGGCATAAACTTTTACCCCTTCCTCCCTACTCACCTGAGTACAATCCTATTGAGAAGACATGGGCTCATATCAAAAAGCATCTCAAAAAGGTATTACCAAGTTGCAATACCTTTTACGAGGCTCTTTTGTCTTGTTCTTGTTTCAATTGACTATATTTATTCGGAAAAAAGACGAAAAAACCTGAGAACCATCTCAGGCTTGGTCATTAAATTTTTTTCTCAATACCGAAAAGTGGAGAAAGTGGTCGTTTTTCATGAATACGTACGATAGCATCCCCTAGAAGATGAGCGATTGAAATCTGCTCAATCTTATCAATCAAACGCTCTTCTGGCAGATAGATAGTATCCAAAACAACCAATTTCTTAATAGCTGATTTTTGGATATTGTCCGTAGCAGGACCAGAAAGAACTGGGTGCGTACAGCTTGCATAGACTTCAACAGCACCAGCTTCCGCAAGAGCATCTGCCGCATGACAAATCGTTCCAGCGGTATCAATCATATCATCAATCAAGATACAAGTCTTGCCTTCAACCTTACCGATGATGTTCATAACTTCACTAGTATTCATCTTATCAACGCTACGACGTTTATCAATAATAGCGATAGATGTTTTCAAAAATTCTGCCAACTTACGAGCACGAGTCACCCCTCCATGGTCCGGGCTGACAACCACATAGTCAGAACCAACCATACCACGACGCTCAAAATAATCTGCAATCAGAGGAGCACCCATCAAATGATCCACAGGAATATCAAAGAATCCTTGAATTTGCGCAGCATGCAAGTCGATGGTCAATAAACGATCCACTCCAGCTACTTCAAGCATATTTGCGACAAGTTTTGAAGTGATTGGCTCACGCGCTCTCGCCTTTCTATCCTGACGTGCATACCCATAGTAAGGCATGACAACATTGACAGATTCTGCACTCGCACGCTTCAAAGCATCTACCATAATCAAAATTTCAAGCAGATTGTCATTTACAGGCGAACTAGTTGATTGTAGGATAAAGACGTGTTTCCCACGGATTGATTCTTCAATGTTGACCTGAATCTCTCCATCTGAAAATTGGCGAACACTTGATTTCCCCAACTCTATCCCAATCTCCTGCGCCACACGTTCTGCCAATTCTTTATTAGAAGAAAGGGCAAACAGCTTTAAATCAGAAAAAGACATGATTTCCTCCGGTATATATGTATAACTTGTGCTTTTCACAAGATTTTCCATCTACCATTGTAGCGCTTTTTGCACTATTTTTCAATCAAAAATAAAAGAAGGGCACCATATTTGTACCCTTGCATCATTCTTTTGAAAAATATTCTAGGTCATCAACTCATTGTGTTTCTCAACAAAGCAATAAGCATGATAAAAACCATAGAGAGCAATAGCCGTAACCACTGGAATCGCTAAAGGCAACTCTGTTTCCAACTCCACAAAAGGAGAGTTAAACAAGAAGTGAGTTCCCAAGGCTAAACCTAGAAAAATAAGGCCCTGTTTCTTGCCAACCTTCTGTCCTTTATAGGCTCTGTAAAGCAAGTAAACACCTACTACAGCTAGACCTGAAAAAGTCCAGTGAGAGGCAATTCCTGAGATGATACGCTCTAAAATTCGCGAAATAGTAAAGTCAAAGCCCTCTGGCAAATCCGTACGAATATAACCAATATCCTCAATCATTTGGAATCCCAAACCGGAAGCAATTCCAAGTAAAAACAAAGATTTTAATTTTCGCACAGGAATCAAAGCCAAAACAAAAACAAGTGGCAATAATTTCAAGGGTTCTTCTACCAAAGGAGCCACAATAGCACTTTCAAAGGCATTTAAAAATGTACTATCTGGAAAAAGCATACCCAGCAAATCATGGATATAGGTATTCGCAAAGCTAGACAACCAGCCTGAAAGGAACATCCCTCCCAATAAAGACAGAATCAAAACCTTCTTTGGCAATTCCCATTTTTTCCCAATACGGAAGAGAAAATAAAGAGCCGGAATCATGTAAAAGAGAGCTAGAAAGATAGAAACTCCCATTAGTCCATATTCCGCACCTGACCTCGAACCGTCCGTATAGTAGATGGTTTCATACTGTAAACCAATACATAGCAATAAAATAAAAATAAATAAAATACTGCTTTTCTTCATACACTTTCTTTCTAAATGAAGTATTTATAATTCTACGACTGTCATACTTCCTGTATCAACATTGTAAATGGCACCAAAGATAGTGACATCGTCTGGTATTAGGGGAGACTCGATAAGCAGTTGCATATCCTCGCGTACACTCTCTTCTATATCTTGGAAGGGCAAGAAGTCCTGGTCTGACACATCTACACCTAATTCCTCTTTTAAATACTCCTGAAAAGGTTCATTTTCAAAGGTCTGAGCACCACAGTCTGTATGGTGCAATACCACAATCTCTCTTGTCCCCATTTGTTGCTGGGAAATAACTAGCGAACGAATCATGTCTTCAGTCACTCGACCACCTGCATTCCGCAAGATATGAGCATCCCCAAGTGCCAAGCCCAGAGCTTGCGCAACGTGCAGACGAGAGTCCATACAGGTCACAATAGCTACTCTTGTTTTGGGTTTAAGTGGCAGATTTAACTGCCCATGTAAGGCAACATAAGCCTGATTAGCTTGCATAAACTGTTCAAAATACGACACGATTCCCTCCTTGAAAATTTGATAGTCAAATATTTCTCCTATCTTATCATTTTTAAGAGAATTTGTCACGGATTATGCAAAGACCTTTTTCAAAACTTCCTGAATCGTTGTCACGCCAATGACCTGAATTTCCTTGGGCGGAGTGATTCCTGGCAAGGAATTCTTAGGTACATAAATCTTAGTAAAGCCTAACTTAGCAGCTTCGTTGATACGTTGTTCGATACGATTCACGCGCCGAATTTCTCCTGTCAAGCCCAGTTCTCCCACAAAACATTCCTGAGGATTAGTTGGCTTGTCCTTATAGCTCGAAGCAATAGCAACAGCAACGGCCAAGTCAATGGCAGGTTCATCCAATTTGACACCGCCAGCAGATTTAAGATAGGCGTCCTGATTTTGCAAGAGAAGACCTGCCCGCTTTTCCAAAACAGCCATAATCAAGCTAGCACGGTTAAAATCAAGTCCTGTCGTCGTACGCTTGGCATTTCCAAACATGGTCGGTGTCACCAAGGCCTGCACTTCTGCAAGAATAGGACGCGTCCCTTCCATGGTCACAACGATTGATGAGCCAGTCGCTCCATCCAAACGCTCTTCTAGGAAAACTTGACTCGGATTAAGAACCTCAACCAAGCCACCTGACTGCATCTCAAAAATCCCAATCTCATTAGTGGAGCCAAAACGGTTTTTGACCGCTCTCAAAATACGAAAGGTATGGTGACGCTCCCCTTCAAAGTAAAGTACCGTATCCACCATATGCTCCAACATACGAGGCCCAGCTAATGTTCCTTCCTTGGTCACATGACCTACGATAAAGATGGCAATGTTATTGGTTTTAGCCAGCTGCATAAGTTCAGCCGTCACCTCACGCACCTGAGAAACAGAGCCCTGCACCCCTGAAATCTCAGGAGACATAATAGTCTGGATGGAGTCAATAATGAGAAAGTCTGGTTGGATACGCTCCACCTCAGCACGAACACTCTGCATATTGGTCTCTGCATAAAGATAAAACTCACTATCAATATCACCCAAGCGCTCTGCTCGTAGCTTGATTTGCTGAGCAGACTCCTCCCCACTGACGTAGAGAACAGTCCCCACTTGGGACAACTGGGTTGAGACTTGTAGGAGAAGGGTTGATTTCCCAATTCCAGGATCCCCACCTATGAGGACGAGACTTCCTGGTACCACTCCGCCTCCAAGTACACGGTTGAATTCCTCCATCTCTGTCTTGGTTCGATTGACATTGATGGAGGTCACTTCAGCCAGTTTCATGGGCTTGGTTTTCTCACCTGTTAAAGACACACGCGCATTTTTGACCTCGACAACCTCAACCTCTTCTACAAAAGAAGACCAAGACCCACAGTTGGGGCAACGCCCCAGATATTTAGGTGAATTATACCCACAATTTTGACATACAAATGTCGCTTTTTTCTTTGCGATGATAAACCTCTTTCTATATCTCTAATTCACACTCAACCACTTGGCAAAAATCAATCTTCTCATTTGGCACAAACTGACGCATGAGCATGTTGTGAGTTACCACTATCACGGTCTGGTAATCTCGATACTTAGCCATGCATTCTAGAAAACGAGACTTCATCTCCGTAGCTGTCTCATATTGAATAGGACTATTAGGAAGTAACTCCCCCTTATTTTCTAGAAACATAGTACGAGCTTTTTCAAAATTATCTGTGCCACTTTCATAGACCTGCCATTCATGTAATAAAGGCTCTACTCTTAAAGGAAGACCCGTAGCATAAACCACATAAGAAGCCGTTTCTAAAGCTCTTGTGACTGCAGAAGATACGATTATTTCAGCTGAAGGGAGTAAAGGATTGGTGCTCAATTTATGGGCCTGCTGCCGTCCCTTCTCAGACAAGGGCGCCAAATCTATCCCAAATCCCGTATAAGAACGCTCCTCTAACTCACGGTAATCTGGCTCCCCGTGACGTATAAAGATAATCTTCATCTTAGTGTCCAGTTGATCCAAAACCACCAGTTCGCACACCATCAGCTGCATCTCCATCTGCAATTAAGAAAGGAGCAAAGACAGCCTGGACAACACGTTCTCCAACTTCAAGAACAACCTCTTGGTCTGTGATATTCTTCATCTGTGCAAAAATATGCCCTTCATTCCCAGGATTTCCATAATAGTCCCCATCAATGACCCCAACTGAGTTAATCAAGACCAAGCCCTTCTTACGAGGATTTGAAGAGCGATCATAAAGGTAAAGAACCTCAGTCGGCTGCATATAAGCCTTAACCCCTGTCGGAACCAAGACAATCTCTCCTGGAGCTATAACTGTACGCACAGCAACCTTTAAGTCATAACCAGCCGCATGCGCTGTCTCACGCTTGGGCAATAAATTTTCATCTGTAAAAGTAGAAACCAATTCAAAACCACGAATTTTCATCATCTTCTCTTTTCTATTATCATTTATTCTAGATTATTCTATCTTATTTATTCGGAAAAAGCACGAAAAAAAGAGCACACAATTCAAATCGCTTAGGGCTGCTGGATTCCTCCCCTGACCCGCTTCACGCAGAACTGTTGCTCCACTATTTATTATATCACATTCCTATTCATTTTAAAAGCAAAATTATTTTTTCCGTCTATTTCTAAAAAAGTCCTGCATAATAGCTGCGCATTCATCTTCCAAAATTCCCGTTTCAACCTCTACACGATGGTTAAGACGCTCATCTGTCAAGATATCGTACAAACTTCCAGCAGCGCCAAATTTCTGGTTTTTAGCCCCATAGACCACATTTGGAATACGGGCAAGCCCAATCGCCCCACTACACATGACACAAGGTTCAATGGTCACAAAAAGTATGCAATCCAGCAAGCGCCAGCTCTCCTCACTCAAGTTCGCATCCTCTATAGCCATAATTTCCGCATGCATAACCGCTCGCTGTAATTCCTCACGCGCATTATGCCCACGACCAATGATTTCCCCATCTTTGACAATCACACAACCAATTGGAATTTCATCGTGTTCAAGAGCAATCTCAGCCTCTCTCAAAGCCTCCCTCATAAAGACTTCTTTTTCTTCAAGCGTATAATACATCTCTTTTCTCTTTTCTCTTTTCCTACTTATCGATTTTATTATTATATCATGAATCCCAACACAAAAAAAGCCACCGAATGCGGTGACTCTATAGGGAGATTATTATGAAAAAGAAAAGTTTAGGATATTTGTTACAACAAGTTAGGAGGTCTTCTTGTAACTGTCTATAGTATACCCGACCTATCTTAAACAAATCTTAAAAATCTCTTAGGACCAAACACTTTCTAAAATATTTGTTTGTTCACGACCAGGACCTACTGAGAAAGTAGAAATACGAACGCCAACCAATTCACTCACACGACGAACATAGTTACGCGCATTCTCAGGAAGATCCTCCAAATTACGAACTCCAGTAATATCTTCTGACCAACCTGGCAACTCTTCATAGATAGGTTTGCAACGCTTCAATTGCTCAAGACTAGCTGGATAGTAGTCAATACGTTGACCATCAAGATCATAGGCCACACAGATTTTCACAGTATCTAAACCACTCAAAACATCGATAGAGTTCAATGAAAGATTAGTAATACCAGAAACACGACGGCTATGACGCATCACAACTGAGTCAAACCAACCTACACGACGTGGACGACCAGTTGTTGTACCATACTCATGACCCACTTCACGGATACGTTCTCCCACTTCATCAAACAACTCAGTTGGGAAAGGACCATCTCCTACACGACTCGTATAAGCTTTACATACACCTACAACCTTGTCAATCTTGCTTGGACCGACACCAGAACCAATTGTCACACCACCAGCTACAGGGTTTGATGACGTAACAAATGGATAAGTACCTTGGTCGATATCTAGCATAACACCTTGTGCACCTTCAAAAAGCACACGTTTGCCATTATCAAGCGCATCATTCAAGATAACAGATGTATCTATCACGTATTTCTTGATTTGTTGACCATATTCGTAATATTCTTCAAAAATATCATCGAAAACAATCTCTTTACTGTCATACAATTTTTCAAAAAGACGATTCTTTTCAGCAAGGTTACGTTCTAAACGCTCACGGAAAATATCTTTATCTAAAAGATCTGCAATACGAATTCCAACACGAGCAGCCTTGTCCATATAAGCTGGACCAATTCCCTTAATTGTCGTACCAATCTTATTGTCGCCCTTAGCTTCTTCTTGCAAACGATCTAACTCGATATGATAAGGCAAAATAACATGCGCACGATCAGAAATACGCAAGTTATCAGTTGTTACACCTTCCTCATGAAGATAGCTCAACTCTTTTACAAGAGATTTAGGATTTACAACCATACCATTCCCAATGACAGATATTTTTTCAGGGAAGAAAATCCCAGATGGAATCAAGTGCAACTTAAATTTCTTACCGTCAATCACAATCGTGTGACCAGCATTATCACCACCTTGGTAACGTGCAATCACTTCTGCATTCGCTGAAAGGAAGTCTGTAATCTTCCCTTTACCTTCATCACCCCATTGGGTACCTACAACAACAACTGAAGTCATAATCTTGTCTGAGCCCTCAGGCTCTTCCTTTCTCACATACATGGCAGGACTCTCACCTGCAATTATATCTTACAATTTATTATAATAAAAAATCGCCTTTTTATCAAGAAGAAACAATAGAAAGATTTGCTATTTCCAACTATTAAAAAATGATTTAGAAAAATAAGCAGCTATTTATTATTATCTTTCCATAAAAAAGTAAATTTGTTCGGAAATTAACTCAGACTATCTCAACAAGAAATAAAACCTTGTTTCATTATCATCTTTTCAAGATACAAACGATAAGCAACACGATAATGGTAAACGATAAAATCCCTACGACACCCAATACCATATCTCACTAAATAATAAATTAAAAATTTAAAATGAAAATGTTCCCAGTCAAAATGATCACCAAATACAGTACCATACTCTTCTTCAATATTTCTATAAAAATCCGCCATCTGCTCATAAATTTTTTGTAACATGATCAAATACTCCTTTTCTTTTTTATGAACTTATTCTAACAAAAAATTTTAATTAATCATTAATAATTCCTGAATTGTACAAATACCAACCTCAATAAGATAAAAAATAGGAAAAGTTGACAGAATAGGAACAAATTTACTACCTAAATTAGACTATTATAGACCTTATTAACTGCGTTAAATACTAAAAGAGAGTTGAGGTAAAAATCTTAAAATAAGAAAAACGCATAGTATAGTTGCTTAGTTTCAAACAAGCATGTTATAATCCCGACTTTATCA
>NZ_VMLS01000002.1:70229-104263 GCF_013276805.1 Streptococcus sp. 1449 | reverse complement strand
AGAACTGACGAAGTCAGCTCAAAACACTGTTTTGAGGTTGCAGATAGAACTGACGAAGTCAGCTCAAAACACTGTTTTGAGGTTGCAGATAGAACTGACGAAGTCAGCTCAAAACACTGTTTTGAGGTTGCAGATAGAACTGACGAAGTCAGCTCAAAACACTGTTTTGAGGTTGCAGATAGAACTGACGAAGTCAGCTCAAAACACTGTTTTGAGGTTGCAGATAGAACTGACGAAGTCAGTAACATATATACGGCAAGGCGACGCTGACGTGGTTTGAAGAGATTTTCGAAGAGTATTAAATACTGAAAAGTTGTCCGAGTAAGAAGGTAACGCCCATAGTTAAGAGACCAATAGCAAGGTTCCGAATCATAGCTGTTTTGGTTGGGGCTTTTCCAAGTTTGGCACTAGTATAACCAGTGAGAAGAAGGGCCACACCGACGATAAGGACAGTAACAGGGATGCGGTATTCACTTGGGAAAATGGTCACTGAGAGCATTGGAGGCAAACTTCCAAGGAAAAAAGAAATAAAGCTAGAGATGGCAGCATGCCAAGGATTGGTAAACTCTTCATACTCAATACCGTATTTTTCCTCTACCAAAGCCTTGAGTGGATTATTTAAAAAGGCTTTGGTAGTCAAAAGTTGAGCAGAGGTTTCGCATTCTCCATTTTGGATATAGGCAGCATAGAGGGACTTTTTGGCTAGTTCCATATCTTGGTCTAGCAAGAGCTGCTCACGCGCAACGGCTGCTTCCTCAGTATCTTTTTGAGTTGAAACGGATACATATGCTCCACCAGCCATTGAAAAGGCACCAGCTAAGATAGCTGCAAATCCTGATAAAAAGATAATCCAGATATTGGTCGTGGCACTAGCAACTCCGATAACCACACCAGCAATGGAAATAATCCCATCATTGGCACCAAGAACACCCGCACGCAGGATATTTAAACGACCTGCAAAATTTGAATCGATTTCGTGATTTGTTTCTGACATACTATTCTCCTTTTTATCCAGTATAAAGGAAAGAGGTAATGAAATCAATCTTTTAAAAGTATCTGAAAAAAGTTGCACGATTTTAATGATATAAAAATATCGACATCTTCTCTGATAGATCAAACACCGAAGGTAAAGAGTATAGAATAGCATAAAAAATTTTAAATTAAATAGGATAAACATTTTGTTCACTTTATAATCGTTTACAAGAGAATAATGAGTATTAAATCAAATAAAATCCAACTATTTTGCGAACTTTTTATATTTTTTTCGTAAACCGCTTTACAAGTTCTTAAAAACATGATATAGTAATAAAGCTTAGAAAATGAGATGATGTTTTCTAGCAAATATAAACCCGAGTAAAAAATGCCTACGGACAGGCAGGGTTGAATGCCGAAGCGTGGTTGAAAAACCACATTATTGATAGGGTTAAAAGCCTACTTTTATAAGTTGATGTTAGGACACTTGTCCTAATTCATAAATTTTTAGTGTGGTGAAAGCACACGTCATCTTGTGAAACGATCAATAAAGTACGTAATATTTGCTACTAGAGAGTTAGGAAACATCGGGAACAGACATACTCAACAGAAACAAACATAAAAACGTCAGAAGATTGCAGAGCAGGTGGAAACCTGCTCTTTTTTCATGAGTCAACCTTTAGTCGCCTTTATCTTCTTGAGGCACTAAAAATACGGTAAAGGAGTAAGTCTTGAAGAAGTTAGATCAAAACCAAGCCCCAATTTATGAGGCTTTGGTGAAGTTACGCAAGAAAAGGATTGTTCCCTTTGATGTTCCAGGTCACAAGCGTGGACGAGGAAATCCAGAACTTGTCGAACTGTTAGGAGAAAAATGTGTAGGCATTGATGTCAATTCGATGAAACCCTTGGATAATCTAGGACACCCTATTTCGATTATTCGAGATGCAGAGGAGCTGGCTGCAGATGCTTTTGGAGCTAGCCATGCTTTTCTCATGATTGGTGGAACAACCTCATCGGTGCAGACTATGATTCTGTCAACCTGCAAGGCAGGAGATAAGATTATTCTTCCGAGAAATGTTCACAAATCTGCCATCAATGCGCTGGTTCTATGTGGTGCCATTCCCATCTATATCGAGATGAGTGTAGATCCTAAGATTGGTATCGCTTTAGGTCTTGAAAATGACCGAGTAGCCCAGGCCATAAAGGACCATCCAGATGCCAAGGCCATTTTGATTAACAATCCTACTTACTATGGCATCTGTTCAGACCTAAAGGGTTTGACAGAAATGGCTCATGAAGCTGGCATGATGGTTTTAGTAGATGAAGCCCACGGAGCGCATTTGCATTTCACTGATAAACTTCCAATTTCTGCTATGGATGCAGGGGCTGATATGGCAGCAGTTTCCATGCATAAGTCTGGTGGGAGTTTGACCCAAAGCTCCATTTTACTTATCGGGGAGCCGATGAATTCTGAATACGTTCGTCAGATCATCAACCTGACCCAATCAACATCTGCTTCTTACCTGTTGATGGCTAGTTTGGATATTTCACGTCGCAACTTGGCCCTTCGTGGTAAAGAGTCGTTTGAAAAGGTCATTGAACTGTCTGAGTATGCTCGCCGTGAAATCAATGCTATCGGTGGATACTATGCCTACTCAAAAGAGTTAATAGATGGTGTGTCGGTCTGTGATTTTGATGTAACCAAGCTGTCAGTTTACACTCAGGGTATTGGCTTAACAGGTATCGAGGTTTATGACTTCCTACGAGACGAATACGACATTCAGATTGAGTTTGGTGATATTGGCAATATCTTGGCCTATATTTCGATTGGTGATCGCATCCAAGACATCGAGCGCTTGGTCGGTGCTTTGGCTGACATCAAGAGACTCTATTCACGAGATGGGAAGGACTTGATAGCAGGAGAATATATTCAGCCCGAGTTGGTGTTATCTCCTCAGGAAGCCTTCTATTCAGAGAGAAAAAGTTTGACCTTGGATGAATCTGTTGGACAGGTCTGTGGAGAATTTGTCATGTGCTATCCTCCAGGGATTCCTATCTTGGCTCCTGGTGAACGCATTACTCGTGAAATTGTAGACTATATCCAATTTGCTAAGGAACGTGGTTGCTCCCTCCAAGGGACGGAAGATCCTGAGGTCAATCACATCAACGTCATTAAGAGAAAGGATAACTAGATGGATTTATGGTTTTCTGAAGTTCATACTCCAGATGTCAAATTGTCCCTGCGAACAGCCAAGCAACTCTACGCTGGTAAAAGTGAATGGCAGGATATCGAAGTCTTGGATACCCCAGCTTTTGGGAAAATACTGATTTTAAATGGGCACGTCTTGTTTTCAGATGCGGATGACTTTGTCTACAACGAAATGACCGTTCATGTTCCCATGGCTGTGCATCCCAATCCAAAGAAAGTCTTGGTTATTGGGGGTGGCGACGGTGGTGTTGCTCAAGTATTAACACTCTATCCTGAGCTGGAACAAATCGATATCGTGGAACCAGATGAGATGTTGGTTGAGGTTTGTCGTGAGTATTTCCCAGACTTTGCTGCAGGGCTAGATGATCCACGTGTTACTATTTACTACCAAAATGGGCTACGCTTTTTGCGAAACTGCGAAGATGACTATGATATTATCATCAACGACGCGACGGATCCATTTGGACATACGGAAGGGCTCTTTACCAAGGAATTTTACGGTAATAGTTATCGTGCTCTGAAAGAAGACGGTATAATGATTTACCAGCATGGGAGTCCCTTCTTTGATGAGGATGAGTCAGCTTGCCGAAGCATGCATCGCAAGGTCAATCAAGCCTTTCCAATCAGTCGGGTTTATCAGGCCCATATACCAACCAGTCCAGCTGGCTATTGGTTGTTTGGATTTGCTTCGAAAAAATACCACCCTGTCAAAGATTTTGACAAGGAAGGCTGGAAAAAACGCCAGCTTTTCACAGAATACTACACTGCAAACTTACACGTGGGAGCCTTTATGTTGCCCAAGTATGTTGAGGACATTTTAGAAGAAGAGGAAGGAAAAAAATGAGTCGTTTATTAGTTATTGGATGTGGGGGCGTTGCCCAAGTTGCTATTTCAAAGATTTGTCAGGATAGCGAAACCTTTACAGAGATTATGATTGCCAGCCGTACCAAGTCAAAATGTGATGACTTGAAAGCGAAGTTAGAAGGCAAAACAAGTACAAAGATTGAGACAGCTGCTCTTGATGCTGACAAGGTTCAAGAAGTCATTGCCTTGATTGAAAGCTACAAGCCAGAAGCTGTTTTGAACGTAGCTTTACCATATCAAGATTTAACAATTATGGATGCCTGTTTGGCAACAGGTGTCCACTATATCGACACAGCTAACTACGAGGCAGAGGATACAGAAGATCCTGAGTGGCGTGCCATCTATGAGAAACGTTGCAAGGAACTTGGTTTTACAGCCTACTTTGACTACTCATGGCAATGGGCTTATCAGGAGAAATTCAAAGAAGCTGGCTTGACCGCTCTTCTTGGTTCTGGTTTTGACCCAGGTGTGACCAGCGTCTTTTCTGCCTATGCTCTCAAACACTACTTTGATGAAATCCACTATATCGACATTTTAGACTGTAATGGTGGTGAGCACGGTTATCCATTTGCGACAAACTTTAACCCAGAAATCAACCTACGTGAGGTTTCTGCGCCAGGTTCTTACTGGGAAGATGGTAGGTGGGTTGAAGTGGAAGCTATGTCAATCAAGCGTGAGTACGATTTCCCTCAGGTCGGACAAAAAGACATGTATCTCCTTCACCATGAAGAAATTGAATCATTGGTCAAGAACATTCCAGGTGTCAAACGCATTCGTTTCTTTATGACCTTTGGTCAATCTTACTTGACGCACATGAAATGTCTTGAAAATGTTGGACTCCTTCGTACGGATACCATTAACTTCAATGGACAAGACATTGTTCCAATTCAATTCTTAAAAGCCTTGCTTCCAGATCCAGCCAGCCTTGGTCCACGCACGGTTGGTAAAACCAATATCGGTTGTATCTTTACAGGTGTCAAAGATGGCGTTGAAAAGACCATCTACATCTACAATGTCTGCGACCATCAGGAATGTTACGCAGAAGTTGGTTCACAAGCCATTTCTTACACGACAGGCGTTCCAGCCATGATTGGGACAAAATTAGTTATGAATGGTACTTGGAAACAAGCAGGAGTTTACAACCTTGAAGAATTAGATCCAGATCCATTCATGGAAGCTTTGAATGAGTATGGTTTGCCTTGGGTTGTGGTTGAGAATCCACAAATGGTGGACTAATGAAGTTAGAACAAGTACCAACGCCAGCTTACATCATTGACTTGGCAAAGTTAGAAGGCAACTGCCGCATTTTACAATATGTACAAGAAGAATCTGGTTGCAAGGTTTTGCTTGCCCAGAAGGCATATTCCCTTTACAAAACCTATCCCTTGATTAGCCAGTATCTATCTGGTACGACAGCCAGTGGACTCTATGAAGCTAAGCTCGCTAGAGAAGAGTTCCCGGGTGAAGTCCATGTCTTTGCGCCAGCCTTTAAGGATGCGGACATGGAGGAATTACTAGAGATAACGGACCATATCGTCTTTAACTCAGAGAGGCAGTTGCGCAAACACGGGCCTCGTTGTCGGGAGGCTGGTATCAGTGTTGGTTTACGTCTCAATCCTCAGTGTTCAACACAGGGTGACCATGCGCTCTATGACCCTTGTGCACCTGGTTCTCGTTTTGGCGTTACACTAGATAAAATTCCTAGTGATTTGCTGGATTTGGTGGATGGTCTTCATTTTCACACCCTTTGCGAGCAGGGAGCAGATGATTTACAAACAACTTTGAAAGCAGTAGAAGCGAAGTTTGGTCCTTACTTACATGAGGTCAAATGGCTCAATATGGGTGGTGGACATCATATTACAAGAGATGACTATGATGTGGACTTGCTGATTTCTGAGATTAATCGTATTCGCGAAACCTATCAACTCGATGTTTACATCGAGCCTGGTGAAGCTATTGCGCTCAATGCGGGTTATTTAACAACTGAGGTATTAGATATTGTAGAAAACGGTATGGAAATCTTGGTTTTAGATGCCTCTGCGACCTGCCATATGCCTGATGTACTTGAGATGCCCTATCGTCCACCTTTGAGAAATGGCTTTGAGGCACAGGAAAAAGCCCATACCTACAGACTTTCTTCTAATACCTGTCTGACGGGCGATGTAATTGGTGATTATAGTTTTGAAAATCCTGTTGAGATTGGAGATAGACTTTACTTTGAGGACATGGCTATTTACTCATTTGTTAAAAATAATACCTTTAATGGTATTGGATTGCCAAGTCTTTATCTCATGGATGATCAGGGTGACTGTAGCTTAGTCAAAGCCTTTGGCTATCAAGATTTTAAAGGGAGATTATCATGATGGACAGTCCCACAAAATTAGGCTATCGTATGCCAGCAGAGTACGAACTACATCATGGTACCCTCATGATATGGCCGACTCGACCAGGTTCATGGCCCTTTCAAGGAAAGGCTGCTAAAAGAGCTTTCAGCCAGATTATTAAGACCATAGCAGAAGGAGAAAGAGTCTATCTTTTGGTGGACCAAGACTACTTAGCTGAAGCCCAATCTTATCTTGGAGACAAGGTTGTTTATTTAGACATTCCCACCAATGATGCCTGGGCGCGTGATACAGGCCCAACCATTCTTGTCAATGATAAAGGCCAGAAATTAGCCGTGGATTGGTCTTTCAATGCTTGGGGTGGAGCTGTAGATGGTCTCTACCAAGACTATGAAGATGATGATCAAGTAGCCAGTAATTTTGCTGAGGCCTTGGAAATGCCTGTTTATGATGCCAAACCTTTTGTCCTAGAAGGCGGAGCGATACATAGCGATGGTCAAGGAACCATTCTCGTGACTGAAAGTTGTTTGCTTAGTCCTGGTCGCAATCCTCATCTTAGTAAAGAGGAAATCGAAAATACCTTATTAGAGTGCCTTGGCGCTGAAAAAGTTATTTGGCTTCCTTATGGTATTTATCAGGATGAAACCAATGAACACGTTGACAATGTTTCAGCCTTTGTTGGTCCTGCAGAGCTTGTTTTGGCTTGGACAGATGATCAAAACGATCCTCAGTATGCCATGTCAAAAGCAGATCTCGAATTCTTAGAGCAAGAAACAGATGCAAAAGGTCGTCACTTCACTATTCATAAACTTCCAATTCCAGCTCTTCATCAAGTTGTAACCGAAGAGGATTTGCCAGGCTACATCTATGAAGAAGGAGAAGAAGAGCGATACGCAGGTGAACGACTAGCAGCTTCCTACGTAAACTTTTATATTGCCAACAAGGCTGTCCTAGTTCCTCAGTTTCAAGATAAAAACGACCAAGTAGCCTTAGATATTCTCAGTGAGTGTTTCCCAGACCGTAAAGTTGTCGGAATTCCAGCCAGAGATATTCTCTTAGGTGGTGGCAATATCCACTGTATCACCCAACAAATCCCAGAATAGGAGAAAAAGATGAGAAATGTAAGAGTTGCAGCCATTCAGATGCAATGCGCCAAGGATGTGGCAACAAATATTCAAACCGCAGAGCGTTTAGTACGTCAGGCTGCAGAACAAGGCGCACAAATTATTCTCTTGCCCGAGTTGTTTGAACGTCCCTATTTCTGTCAGGAACGTCAGTATGACTACTACCAGCATGCCCAGTCGGTGACAGACAATACAGCTATTCAGCATTTTAAAACCATTGCCAAGGAGCTAAAGGTCGTTTTACCAATCAGTTTCTATGAAAAAGATGGTAATGTCTTGTATAACTCTATTGCCGTCATTGATGCAGATGGTGAGGTGCTGGGTGTTTATCGAAAGACCCACATACCAGATGACCATTATTATCAAGAAAAATTTTATTTCACACCTGGCAACACAGGTTTCAAGGTCTGGGATACTCTCTATGCCAAGATCGGGATCGGTATCTGTTGGGATCAATGGTTCCCTGAAACAGCCCGCTGTCTTGCGTTAAATGGTGCTGAATTGCTCTTTTATCCTACAGCCATTGGTTCAGAGCCAATTTTAGATACGGATAGTTGTGGTCATTGGCAACGTACCATGCAAGGACACGCAGCAGCAAATATTGTTCCAGTCATCTCAGCCAATCGTTATGGATTGGAAGAGGTCACGCCTAGTGAGGAAAATGGCGGACAGAGTTCCAGTCTTGACTTCTACGGTTCCTCCTTTATGACGGATGAAACAGGAGCTATTCTAGAACGAGCTGAAAGACAAGAAGAAGCTGTTCTGTTAGCTACTTATGACCTAGACAAGGGAGCAAGTGAACGCCTAAACTGGGGCTTGTTTCGAGATAGAAGACCAGAAATGTATCAACGAATTACGGACTAGTAGGGGAGAAATGAGAGGTTCATTCTGCTAGACTAACTTCTTATTAGCAACTATAAGATACTATGGTATCTAGTAAATCGATTTTTATGATTCACTATTCTTTTATCTTGATTAGTCCGTATTTTATACTAGACTTCCTGCAAAACTAGAATCCTAGTTCATGATTGATAATACCAACAATCAAATTCATTCGTAATCTGAAGCGTTTACGATGATTTCGATAGGTTGTTGAAAACATTTTAAACGTTTTTACTTTGGCAAAGATGTTCTCAACCTTGCTTCTCTCCTTAGATAGCGCATGGTTACAGGCTTTCTCTTCAGCTGTTAGCGGCTTGAGTTTGCTGGATTTACGTGGAGTTTGTGCTTGAGGATATAGCTTCATGATTCCTTGATAACCACTGTCAGACAAGATTTTACCAGCTTGTCCGATATTTCTGCGACTCATTTTGAACAACTTCATATCATGACAATAGTTCACAGTGATCTCCAAAGAAACAATTCTCCCTTGACTTGTGACAATCGCTTGAGCCTTCATAGCGTGGCATTTCTTTTTACCAGAATCATTCGCTAATTGTTTTTTAGGGCGATGGATTTTTACTTCCGTCGCATCAATCATTACCGTGTCCTCAGAACTGAGAGGAGTTCTTGAAATCGTAAAACCACTTTGAACAAGAGTTACTTCAACCCATTGACTCCGATGGGTTAAGTTGCTTTCGTGAATACCAAAATCAGCCGCAATTTCTTCATAAGTTCGATATTCTCGCACATATTGAAGTCGCCATAAGAAGGTCTTCTAAGCTTAGTTTAGGTTTTCGTCCCCCTTTTGCGTGTTTACCTTGATAAGCTGTTTTCAATACAGCTCACATCTCTTCAAAAGTCGTGCGCTGAACAGCAACAAGGAGCTTAAATCGTGTATCAGTTAGTTGTTTACTTGCTTCATAATTTTATTGTATCATATTTTTGTTTCACAGGAAGTCTATTATATTTAAGGATATTTGAAAGCTGTATTTTAGAAAAACAATTATGGAGTTTTGATATTTTCTTAGTTTCAAACAAGCATGTTATAATAAAGCTATGGCATATAGTACAGATTTTAAACATCGAGAATTAGATTACATCAAAGAGGGGCACAGCCATGTCGAGGCAGCCAAGGTTTTTGATGTTGGCGTCAGAACTCTCTTCATGTGGGAAAAGAAAGACGTGAACAAGGACACTCATACTAAACTAAAATAAAAAAGCATTATATAGTAGTAATATGAAATCAACTAAAGAAGAAATCCAAGCTATCAAAACACTTTTAAAAGACTCTAGTACAGCTAAATATCATAAACGCCTTCAAATCGTTCTATTTCGTCTGATGGGTAAATCTTATAAAGAGATTATAGAGCTTTTAGGCTGTAATCAAACAACGATTTGGCCAACTGTAAAAAAATATGAGGAGTTCGGACGCGATTCTCTCCTTCAAGAAACACGTGGTTGTCGTAACCATGCATATATGACAATTGAGGAAGAGAAAGCCTTTCTTGCCCGTCATTTGAAGGCTGCAGAGGCAGGAGAATTTGTTACAATTGATGCCTTATTTCAGGCTTATACAAAGGAGTTAGATCCTTCCTACACACGTGATGCCTTCTATCAACTCTTGAAGCGCCATGGTTGGCGAAATATTAGGCCACGTCCAGAACATCCCAAGAAAGCAGACTCTCAAACCATTGTCGCGTCTAAAAATAAAATCTCAATTCAAGAAGACAAGAAAGCGCTTTAAAACCAGTAGGCATTTTCGTAAGGTTCGCTTGATGTACCAAGATGAGTCTGGTTTCGGTAGAATCAGTAAACTGGGATCTTGTTGGGCTTCAATGGGAGTAGGTCCACATGTCCATAGTCACCATATACGAGAATTTCGCTATTGTTATGGAGCTGTTGATGCCCATATTGGAAGATATCATGAATCAACTTCAAGATGTTATACAAGGACTGGAGAAGGAGGTGATAAAGTCCATCGTTAATCGGAGATGGAATAGAATGCTTTTTGAAAGCAGATGAGTATTAGATTATGAAGCAGAGCTGGAAGACGCTGAGATTTTAGGAAAGTTTTGGAATAAGGAAGGTTACTATATTATAGTTTATAACAATGCTAAAAAAGCCCCTGAACTGTTCAAGGTAGAGTTCTCTGAGTGGAAGCGTATGCATATAGGGGAGACATATTAGACAGCGTTAGGGGGATACACTTACTTTTAAGTATCAAAAAAATAAGCACTTCCGTAATTGGAAATGCTTGTTTTTTGATATGTTTAGACTCTTATACTCAATGAAAATCAAAGAGCAAACTAGGAAACTAGGAAACTAGCCGCAGGTTGTTCAAAGCACTGCTTTGAGGTTGTAGATAAGACTGACGAAGTCAGTTACATATATCTACGGCAAGGCGACGTTGACGTAGTTTGAAGAGATTTTCGAAGAGTATTAGTCTTTATTTTCGTATGGCAAGATCAAGTTCAAGATGATTCCTGTCATGGCTGAAAGAGCAGTACCTGAAAGTGTAACTGGACCAAGTTTAAGGACAGCTCCTCCAAGTCCAAGAACCAACATAGCACTTGCGATGATGAGGTTTCGCATTTGAGCGAAATCAACACGTTCTTTAATCAAGACTTTCAAACCATTGCTGGCGATAACCCCATAGAGAAGGATTGACATACCACCAAGTACAGCGTTTGGAATAGTTGAAATCAAGGCAGTGAATTTACCAAGGAAGCTGAGGGCAATCGCGATGAAGGCAGCGTTACGGATAACTGAGACAGAAGCGATACGAGTCATACCGATAACCCCTGTATTTTCTCCGTAAGTTGTATTGGCTGGTCCACCAAGGAAGGCAGAAACAGAAGTTGCGATACCGTCACCAAGAAGAGTACGGTGAAGACCTGGTTCTTTTAAGAATTGACGGCCACAGATTTGACCCAAAACAGTATGGTCTCCGATATGTTCAGAAATTGTTACGATAGCGATTGGCAAGATAGCGATGGCTTCTGGACCAAAGTAAAGATTGTATTCTTTAAAGGCACCACCTGTGTTAAATGGCAAGTAGAAACCAGGAATTTCAAACCAGTTAGCTTTAAGAACTGGTGTAAAGTCAACCAAGCCAAGAGTTAGTGCGAAGAGGTAACCACCGATAATGGCAAAGAGAAATGGAATGATTCGTAGGAATCCTTTTCCCTTTGTATTGATAAAGGCAGCAATCAAGAAAGTAACAACTGCTACAAGAGCATTTTTCCAGTTTCCATCAGCTACAAGACCAGCGTTGGTAACAGCTGAACCTGCAAGTCCAAGACCGATAACGATAATCATAGGTCCGATGATGATTGGTGGCAAGAGTCTATCAATCCATTTTGTTCCTACAAATCGGATGCTGGTAGCAACAAGGACATAGACCAAACCAGTCAAGATAACTCCAGTTTGAGCAGCAGATATATCTCCTCCCATTTCCTTCATAGCTAGTGACATAGCTGTGATAAAGGCGAATGAAGAACCTAGATAAACTGGAACTTTAAAACCAGTAGCAATCATGTAGATGAGTGTTCCAACACCTGAAGCAAAAAGGGCAACAGATACAGGCATTCCCAAAATCAAGGGTACCAAGATGGTCGCACCAAACATGGCGAAAACGTGTTGGAAGCTAAGGAGAATTCCTTTTCCAGCCGAAGGACGTTGGTCAACGTCTAGTAACAAATCAACAGTTGATTCTTGTTTCATATAAACCTCACTTTTGGGCATCAAAAAAGAGCCCATTATTTTACAGCAATAGGCCCTCAGAGTAAGACTTCTCTAAAATCTAAACTTTAAAGAGTTTCAAGTATTTCTGTGTCTTCGTCACCTCACGGGATGACATTAAAAACCTTTGCTTAGGATAGTATAGCAGAAAAAAATGATTTTGTAAATCATTTTTTCCCGAGCCTAAAAATAAGAGAGCGAGGTTGATTTTGTAAATCATTTTTTCCCGAGCCTAAAAATAAAAGAGCGAGGTTGATTTTGTAAATATTTTTTTACTAAAAAGATTAAAGTGGGCGTTTATTTGGCATACCAGCCTTACGTGGATATTTATTTGGCGTTTCTTTTTTCTTTTCTACAACTGTCATATAACGCGGATCTCCATTTGGTAGGGCGTAGCTGAGATTGTCTTCGACTTTACTGAAGAGGAGGTTGAGGGCATTCTTAGCTTCTAATAATTCCTCAGGGGCATTGCTGGCCTTGAGTGCCAATAGTTTTCCGCCAACTTTAAGGTAAGGAATTGTCAATTCAGATAAAACCTGCATGCGGGCAACCGCACGAGCTGTTACAAAATCATATTGAGCACGGAAGTTCTTGTCTTGGGCAAAATCTTCGGCACGTCCGTGGTAGAAATGAACTCCGTTCAAATCCAATTCTTGAGCCAAAAGTTGCAGGAAGTTGATACGTTTATTGAGCGAATCAATGATGGTCACATCTAACTGAGGATAGAGGATTTTCATCGGCAGACTAGGAAATCCTGCCCCAGCTCCAATATCAAGCAATTTGATAGTTTCATTGGGAATCAAGCCTTGAAGAATGGGTGCAATCGAATCGTAAAAATGTTTGAGATAAACTTCTTCCTTGTCCGTAATAGCTGTTAAATTAATCTTTTCATTCCACTCAACCAAGAGTTCAAAATAACGATCAAATTGTTTTTTTTGCTGGTCCGAAAGTGGAAGATTTTGCTCGGCAAGCAAGTTGTAAAATGTTTCTGGTTTCATAGTTATTTCCTTCTTTAGTATCATCTTATTTTACCACAATCATTAAAAATTTGATATACTGGTACTAATCTAAAAGCAGAAAGGACTTATATCATGACTTGGATTATTCTTGGAGTTTTAGCTCTTATTGTTATTTTTGTGATTGTTAGCTATAACGGTTTGGTTAAAAATCGTATGCAAACAAAGGAGGCTTGGAGCCAGATTGATGTTCAGTTGAAACGTCGAAATGACCTCTTGCCAAACTTGATTGAAACTGTAAAAGGTTATGCTAAATATGAAGGTTCTACCCTTGAAAAGGTAGCAGAACTACGTAACCAAGTGGCAGCAGCGACTTCACCAGCAGAAGCTATGAAAGCTAGTGATGCCCTCACTCGTCAGGTTTCAGGTATTTTTGCAGTTGCAGAAAGCTATCCAGATTTGAAAGCTAGTGCCAACTTTGTTAAATTGCAAGAGGAGTTGACAAACACAGAAAATAAAATTTCTTACTCTCGTCAACTTTATAACAGTGTTGTCAGCAACTACAATGTAAAATTAGAAACTTTCCCAAGCAATATTATCGCTGGAATGTTTGGATTTAAAGAAGCAGATTTCCTTCAAACACCAGAAGAGGAAAAGGTAGTTCCTAAAGTTGATTTTAGCGGTTTAGGTGACTAAGATGTTGTTTGATCAAATTGCAAGCAATAAACGAAAAACGTGGATTTTGTTGCTGGTATTTTTCCTACTCTTAGCTCTTGTTGGTTATGCGGTTGGTTACCTCTTTATGCGGTCTGGGATTGGTGGTTTGGTTATCGCACTGATTATCGGCTTTATCTATGCCTTGTCCATGATTTTTCAATCAACAGAGATTGTCATGTCCATGAACGGGGCGCGTGAGATTGATGAACAAACGGCACCAGATTTCTACCACGTAGTGGAAGATATGGCTATGGTCGCTCAGATTCCTATGCCCCGTGTTTTCATCATTGATGATCCAGCCTTAAATGCCTTTGCGACAGGTTCTAACCCTCAAAATGCGGCGGTTGCTGCGACTTCAGGTCTACTAGCTATCATGAATCGTGAAGAACTAGAAGCTGTTATGGGACATGAAGTCAGTCATATTCGTAATTATGATATCCGTATTTCGACTATTGCAGTTGCCCTTGCTAGTGCTATCACCATGCTTTCTGGTATGGCAGGTCGTATGATGTGGTGGGGTGGAGCAGGTCGCAGACGAAGTGATGATGACCGAGATGGAAATGGTCTTGAAATCATTATGCTAGTGGTTTCCCTACTAGCTATTGTACTGGCACCTCTCGCTGCAACCTTGGTTCAGCTCGCTATTTCTCGTCAGAGGGAATTTCTGGCAGATGCATCTAGTGTCGAGCTGACTCGCAATCCCCAGGGAATGATTAATGCCCTAGATAAGTTGGACAATAGCAAACCTATGAGTCGCCACGTCGATGATGCTAGCAGTGCACTTTATATCAATGATCCTAAGAAAGGGGGAGGGTTCAAAAAACTCTTTTATACCCACCCACCTATCTCAGAACGGATTGAACGTTTAAAACATATGTAAAATGAAGGCTGGAAAAAGTCTTTAAAATCTGAAAAACGCATAATATCAGGTGTGAAAACTTGATATTATGCGTTTTATTATGGGAAGATTTACTTCTTTTTCTCCTAAAATTGTGTTTTTGCCCCACATATTTGCGATGTTGAAAATTTATAAATCTTGAAAATTAACTAGCTCCAAACCGTGTTCTGTTAAGCGATAGATGATTGAACAGATCTCTTTTAAGAAACAACGGTCATGCGAAACAGTGATGAGACCACCAGGATAAGTGGCAAAGAGTTTTCTAATTTCGGGTTGAGAAGTTGGAGAAAAGTTTCGTGTGGGTTCATCCAGCAGGAGAAAGTTTGGTTTGCGCAGGACTAAATCCAAAAGCAGGAGTTTTCCCTGTTGTCCGCCAGATAAGGAGCGAATTTGATGCTGCATTTCTGGATAACTGAAATTGAGACTAGCTAGGTGAGATTGGATTTTCTGTAGTTCCTCTTTTTCCCCAGTTTTACTGAGATAGGCTATTGGGGATAAATCCAATTGCAGTTTTTTGTGGTAATCTTGTGGCATAAAACCAAGTGAAATCTCTCTTTTATCATTCAGAAGTCTCTGTAACTTGGCTAACAGAGTTGATTTCCCAACACCATTTGGCCCGATAATACCGATTTTTTCTTGGCCACGGACAGTTAGTTGTAGTTTTTGAACCAAAACTCGGTCGTCAATGGACAAATTTTCTTTTTCCAGTTGGACTAAGACTTTAGAAGCTGGTAATGGTTGGATGTCTGAAAAGAAAAGTTGGATTTGTTCCTCTTCAAGTGGCTTTTGAGTCATGGACTGAGCTGCCTTTTCGTAGCGTTTTTCTTGTGAGAGGACAGTTTTCATCTTTTTAGCCAATAGGCGACCGGCAGTACTGTCTTTGGTAGCTCGAAGAGCAGTTTCTACATTTTGTTTAACTCGTTGATGTTTTTCCATGGTTTTATCGTAGGCTCTTTGATCGTTGGCTGCTTGCTGGGTTTGTCTGGCAAAATTAGCCTTTCTCTGCTCACTATAACTATCATAGTCTAAATGCTCTACTAGTGTTTCTGCTTCTTTACGGTGCTTGACCAGTCGCAAGTGAACAATAGTGTCTGCCGTTTCAGAAAGAAAGTCCTCATCATGGGAAATGAAAATAACGGTTTGCCGAATCTTACGCATTTGACCTTTTAGCCAATCAACCGTCTCAAGATCCAAGTCATTTGAAGGTTCATCTAAAAATAGAATCTCAAAAGGTTTGGCTAACTCATGGATGAGCTGAATTTTCAAAGCTTCACCCCCTGATAGACTACCAATCTCTTGGTCGCTTGCGAAACGATTGCTATCAAAATGCAATTCCTCAGCTAAACGATAGAGGACACTGTAATCTAAATCAATAGTATCTAAAAAGAAGTAGTCGTGTAGAGTTCTATTTTTCAGGTCCTCAGGAAGTTTTTGAGGAATGTAGGCTGTTGATTGATAATCAGATTGAATGTCTCCCCCGATAGTGAAATCAGGCAAAGTTTCCCCCATTAAAATTTTAAGTAAGGTGGATTTGCCATTTCCTTCTTCACCAATAATAGCGACCTTTTCCCTGTCTTGGATGGTCATGCTGAGGTCAGAGACAAGGTCTCGTAAATCTTTGTTTTGTGTGATGGTCAGGTGATTGATTTTTATCATATGATTGCCCTTTCTAGAATGTTGATACTACATAACAAAAAGCTCTACTTTACCTAGTAGAGCCCAAAGTCTATGTCAAAAAAACTCTATTAATACTCTTCGAAAATCTCTTCAAACCACGTCAGCGTCGCCTTACCGTATATATGTGACTGACTTCGTCAGTCTTATCTACAACCTCAAAACAGTGTTTTGAGCAACCTACGGCTAGCTTCCTAGTTTGCTCTTTGATTTTCATTGAGTATAAAATGCCAGAAAAAGAGCATAAAAGAGTACACAAAAAGAGACAAAAACAAGATCTACTAAATAAAGGTTTTTTATTTGATAGGCTTAGTTGTTCATGTCTCCCTTACCTCCGAGTATTGGTATCTTTATACTATACTTTTAAGGAAATTTTGTCAACAGAAAACTGGAAATTCCAAGCTCTAAAATACGAGTGATAAGCATTAGTACCGAGTTCTTTGTCTTCCATAGGGGCATCCTCCTTGCTCTGATGTAGTATAGCACTAAAAAACAAAATATCATAGTGGACATATTAAAAACTTGAATGTTAATTACAAAGTTTGGTGGGTTGATTTGTAGGCTTTTCATGGTATAATCAAGAGAGTAAATCTTTATGGAGGAAGTATGAAATTAAATATTCAAGAGATACGCAAGCAGTCTGAAGGCTTGCATTTTGAACAAACGTTAGACCTAGTCGCAGACCTGCGTGCACGTAATCAAGAAATTTTAGATGTAAAAAATATCCTTGCAGTTGGGAAAGTACAGTACGAAAACCGTATGTATTTCTTAGATTATCAACTATCTTATACCATTGTTCTTGCTTCAAGTCGTAGTATGGAGCCAGTTGAGTTAGTTGAATCTTATCCAGTAACGGAAGTTTTCATGGAAGGTGCAACTAACCAACTAGATCAGGAAGTTTTAGACGATGACTTGGTCCTGCCTATCGAAAATGGAGAACTTGACCTTGCTGAGAGCGTGTCAGACAATATCCTACTAAACATTCCTATCAAGGTCTTGACGGCTGAAGAAGAAGCTGGCCAAGGATTTGTTTCAGGAAATGACTGGCAAATCATGACAGAAGAAGAATACCAAGCTCAACAAGCAGTTAAGAAAGAAGAAAACAGTCCTTTTGCTGGTTTACAAGGACTATTTGATGGAGACGAATAATGGTTTTGTCAAAAAAACGAGCACGAAAGGTGCTAGAAGAAATCATTGCTCTTTTTCCAGATGCCAAGCCCAGTCTTGATTTCACTAATCATTTTGAACTCTTGGTTGCGGTCATGTTGTCAGCCCAGACGACGGATGCAGCGGTAAATAAGGCTACGCCAGGCCTCTTTGCTGCCTTTCCAACGCCACAAGCCATGTCTGTTGCAACAGAGAGTGAGATTGCTTCACACATTTCTCGACTGGGACTGTATCGAAATAAGGCTAAATTCCTTAAAAAATGTGCCCAACAGTTACTAGACGATTTTGATGGTCAAGTCCCTCAAACACGTGAGGAATTGGAGAGTTTGGCAGGTGTTGGTCGCAAGACAGCCAATGTTGTTATGAGTGTAGGATTTGGGATTCCAGCCTTTGCAGTGGATACTCATGTGGAGCGTATTTGCAAACACCACGATATCGTCAAAAAATCAGCGACACCACTTGAGGTGGAAAAGCGGGTCATGGATATCTTGCCGCCTGAGCAGTGGTTAGCAGCTCATCAGGCCATGATTTATTTTGGAAGAGCCATTTGTCATCCTAAAAATCCAGAGTGTGACCAGTACCCACAGTTATATGATTTTAGCAATTTGTAAGATGGAAAATCGAAAGTTTTTGCTTGATTTTAAGCTTACTTTGTGCTATAGTAATTGATAACTAAATATTCCTTTAAACTTGTCCCGTGAGGCAGGCAAGGAGCGCGATAAAGTAGAAGGGTGAAGTCTATACTGTGTGCAGTAGGGCTTGCTTAGCTATACATTTCAAGTCTCCTTGTTTAAGGAGACTTTTCTTTTTGGAGGTTTGTCATGAAGACAAAAGAAGTTGTAGACGAATTGACCGTCAAACGAGCGATTACGCGTATTACTTATGAGATTATTGAACGCAACAAAGATTTGAATAAAATCGTCTTGGCTGGTATTAAAACTCGCGGTGTCTTTATCGCCCATCGTATCCAAGAACGTTTGGAGCAACTAGAAAACCTTTCAGTTCCGGTTGTGGAATTGGATACTAAACCCTTCCGTGATGATGTTAAAAGTGGAGAAGATACTTCTTTGGTTTCTGTCGATGTGACAGACCGCGAAGTTATCTTGGTGGACGATGTGCTTTATACAGGTCGTACCATCCGTGCTGCTATTGATAATATTGTAGGTCATGGTCGTCCTGCGCGCGTAAGTTTAGCAGTTCTAGTCGATCGTGGACATAGAGAATTGCCAATCCGTCCAGATTACGTTGGGAAGAATATCCCAACCAGTCGTTCTGAAGAAATCATCGTAGAGATGGCAGAACTTGATGGCCAAGACAGAGTTCTGATTACTGAAGAAGCTTAGAAAGCTAAAGGAGTGGCCATGTCAGAAAATCAACAAGCATTGAACCATGTGGTGTCCATGGAAGACCTCACTGTCGATCAAGTCATGAAATTGATCAAACGAGGGATTGAGTTTAAAAACGGAGCTCAGCTTCCTTATGAAAACCACCCGATTGTTTCCAATCTTTTCTTTGAGGATTCTACACGGACGCATAAGTCCTTTGAAGTGGCAGAGATTAAACTGGGGCTGGAACGACTTGACTTTGATGTGAAGACTAGTTCAGTCAATAAGGGTGAGACACTTTATGATACCATTTTGACTCTGTCTGCTTTAGGAGTGGATGTCTGTGTGATTCGCCACCCTGAGGTTGACTACTACAGAGAGTTAATTGCTAGTCCCACGATTACGACTTCCATCATCAATGGTGGAGATGGTTCGGGACAACATCCTAGCCAGAGCTTGCTTGATTTGATGACTATTTATGAGGAATTTGGCCACTTTGAGGGTCTCAAGGTTGCGATTGCAGGTGACTTGGACCATTCACGCGTTGCCAAATCCAATATGCAGATTTTGAAACGCTTGGGAGCTGAACTTTATTTTGCTGGACCTGAGGAATGGAGAAGTCAAGAGTTTGCAGACTATGGACAGTTTGTAACCATTGATGAAATCATTGATCAGGTGGATGTCATGATGTTTCTCCGTGTGCAACATGAACGCCATGATAGCGGAGCAGTCTTTTCAAAAGAAGACTACCATGCCCAACATGGCTTGACTCAAGAACGTTATGACCGTTTGAAAGAAACAGCAATCCTCATGCACCCAGCTCCAGTCAACCGTGATGTAGAAATCGCAGACCACTTGGTTGAAGCACCAAAATCACGGATTGTCCAACAAATGACCAATGGTGTCTTTGTTCGAATGGCAATCTTAGAATCCGTACTGGCGAGTAGAAACGCCAACTAAAACACAAGACGTTAAAAGACGCCAGTGAGCGTCCACGAGAGGTGAAAATATGACAAAAAGACTTCTAGTATTAGAAGATGGTACAGTTTTTGAAGGCAAGGCCTTCGGAGCAGATATTGATGTAACTGGTGAAATTGTCTTTAATACAGGCATGACCGGCTACCAAGAATCCATTACAGACCAGTCTTATAATGGACAAATCTTGACCTTTACTTATCCTTTGGTGGGAAATTATGGAATTAACCGTGATGATTACGAATCCATTATTCCAACTTGTAAGGGAGTTGTTGTTTTCGAAGAAGCACGTAGAGCTAGTAACTGGCGCAACCAAATGACCTTGGATGAATTTTTGAAAGCCAAGAAAATTCCGGGTATTTCAGGGATTGATACACGTGCTCTTACCAAGATTATCCGTAAGCATGGTACGATGCGTGCAACCTTGACCCATGTTGGGGACAGTATGGACCATGTGACGGACCAGCTCCAAGCAACAGTCTTGCCGACAGACAATATCAAGCAGGTTTCTACTAAAACTTCGTATCCAGCTCCAGGAGTTGGTTTGAGCGTAGTGCTAGTGGACTTTGGTCTCAAGCACTCAATCTTACGTGAACTCTCTAAGCGCAACTGTAACGTGACAGTCGTTCCTTATTCAACAACGGCTGAAGAAATTCTCCATCTCAACCCTGACGGAGTTATGTTGTCAAATGGACCGGGAAATCCAGAAGATGTTCCCCAAGCACTGGATATGATTCGTGGTGTACAAGGAAAAATTCCAATTTTTGGTATTTGTATGGGGCATCAACTCTTTGCAATGGCAAACGGGGCTAAGACTTACAAGATGAAATTTGGACACCGTGGATTCAACCATGCGGTACGCGAAATTGCTACAGGACGTGTGGATTTTACAAGTCAAAACCATGGTTATGCAGTTAGCCGTGAGGATTTGCCAGAGCATTTGATTATCACCCATGAAGAAATCAATGACAAGTCAGTTGAAGGTGTGCGTCACAGATACCAACCTGCTTTCTCTGTTCAATACCATCCAGATGCAGCCCCTGGTCCACACGACGCTAGCTACCTATTTGACGAGTTTATCGAGATGATGGAAGCTTTTAAACAATCAAACTAAGAATGAGTAAAAGCTCGTCGGAGAATTTATGTAACTGAACACGGACGGAAAGCTCGGAATTTAGAGAAACCAACTTGGATTGTCAATCCTTCCTTGGTTTCCTAAAATTCAATCGCTTTCTATTCGTCCTTTGTATCTTATTTAATGGAAATCTGAGAGTTGCCGAATAGAAAGGCAGGTCGTTTCTTTTAGTCGCTATCAGGCGAACTAAAAACTCCCTGCACTAGATTTTTTACCGAAAAATATCGTTTCGCTAAAAAATCGTCGGAGAATTTATTTAATGTCGCTCAGTGAGGCGACGAATAGAAAGGAGAAGATACATTGTTCGCGAAAGTGAACATACCCTAAGAACTGTGTGAAAAAGATAAACATCGTCTTGACGCTGAAGGCGTCTGTACCGAGTTTCCTATTTTCACTGTGTTCTTTACGGGCTTTGTATCATAAACTATGCCTAAACGTACTGATATTCAAAAAATTATGGTGATTGGTTCTGGTCCGATTATTATTGGTCAGGCTGCTGAGTTTGACTACGCTGGGACCCAGGCTTGCTTGTCTTTGAAAGAGGAAGGTTATGAGGTGGTTTTGGTTAATTCAAACCCTGCAACCATCATGACGGACAAGGAGATTGCGGACAAGGTTTATATTGAACCGATTACACTTGAGTTTGTGACACGTATTCTTCGTAAGGAGCGTCCAGATGCCTTGCTACCAACACTCGGTGGTCAAACAGGGCTTAATATGGCCATGGAATTGTCTAAAAATGGTATCCTAGATGAGCTTGGTGTTGAACTTCTGGGTACTAAACTATCTGCCATTGATCAAGCGGAGGACCGTGACCTCTTTAAACAATTGATGGAAGAGCTCAACCAACCAATTCCAGAATCTGAAATTGTCAACACAGTCGAAGAAGCTGTTGCCTTTGCAGCGACAATTGGTTACCCAGTTATCGTTCGTCCAGCCTTTACCCTTGGTGGTACTGGTGGTGGTATGTGTGCCAACGAGGAAGAATTGCGTGAAATCGCTGAAAATGGTTTGAAATTATCACCTGTGACCCAATGTTTGATTGAGCGTTCGATTGCAGGTTTCAAGGAAATCGAATACGAAGTGATGCGTGACTCAGCTGACAATGCTTTGGTTGTTTGTAACATGGAAAACTTTGACCCAGTCGGAATTCACACAGGAGATTCCATTGTATTTGCTCCTGCGCAAACCATGGCAGACTATGAAAACCAAATGCTACGTGACGCGAGCTTGAGCATCATTCGTGCCCTTAAGATTGAAGGGGGATGTAACGTTCAGCTGGCCCTTGATCCACACAGTTTCAAGTATTATGTCATCGAAGTAAACCCTCGTGTGTCGCGTTCTTCAGCCCTAGCATCTAAGGCGACAGGGTATCCGATTGCAAAATTGGCTGCTAAGATTGCAGTAGGTTTGACCTTGGATGAGGTCATCAACCCAGTTACAGGTTCAACCTATGCCATGTTTGAACCAGCCCTTGACTACGTGGTTGCCAAGATTCCTCGTTTCCCATTTGACAAGTTTGAAAAGGGTGAACGCCGTCTCGGTACACAAATGAAGGCGACTGGAGAAGTCATGGCAATCGGTCGTAATATCGAGGAATCTCTTCTCAAGGCCTGCCGCTCCCTTGAAATTGGGGTGCACCACAATGAAATACCTGAACTTGCAGCAGTTTCTGATGATGCCTTGATTGAAAAGGTTGTCAAAGCCCAAGATGACCGTCTCTTCTACGTATCAGAAGCAATTCGTCGTGGCTACACACCTGAAGAAATTGCAGAGCTTACAAAAATCGATATTTTTTATCTGGATAAACTCCTACATATCTTTGAAATTGAGCAGGAATTGGGTGCTCATCCACAAGATCTAGAAGTCTTGAAAACAGCTAAACTTAATGGCTTCTCAGACCGTAAGATTGCGGAACTTTGGAAAACAACTGCTGATCAACTTCGTCAACTTCGCTTGGAAAACAAGATTGTTCCAGTTTATAAGATGGTCGATACCTGTGCTGCGGAGTTTGATTCTGAAACACCATATTTCTATTCAACCTATGGATGGGAAAATGAGTCTATCAGATCTGATAAAGAATCTGTACTTGTCCTAGGTTCAGGTCCAATCCGTATCGGTCAAGGGGTCGAATTTGACTATGCAACGGTTCACTCAGTTAAGGCTATCCAGGCAGCTGGTTATGAAGCTATCATCATGAACTCAAATCCAGAGACTGTTTCAACAGACTTCTCGGTATCAGACAAGCTTTACTTTGAGCCATTGACATTCGAAGATGTTATGAATGTCATCGACTTGGAGCAACCAAAAGGGGTTATCGTTCAGTTCGGTGGTCAAACAGCTATCAACCTTGCGGAGCCATTGGCAAAAGCAGGTGTGACCATCCTTGGTACACAGGTCGCTGACCTAGACCGTGCTGAAGACCGTGACCTCTTCGAGCAAGCTCTCAAAGAATTGGACATTCCACAGCCACCAGGACAAACGGCTACCAATGAAGAAGAAGCAGTTCTTGCAGCACGTAAGATTGGTTTCCCAGTCCTTGTTCGCCCATCTTATGTACTTGGTGGACGCGCCATGGAAATCGTAGAAAATGAAGAAGATCTTCGTTCTTACATGCGTACAGCGGTTAAGGCTAGTCCAGACCACCCAGTTCTTGTCGATTCTTATATCGTTGGTCAGGAGTGCGAAGTTGATGCCATCTCAGATGGTGAAAATGTCCTTATCCCAGGTATCATGGAGCATATCGAACGTGCTGGTGTCCACTCAGGTGACTCAATGGCTGTTTACCCTCCGCAAACCTTGTCTCAAAAGGTGCAGGAAACCATCGCAGACTACACCAAACGCCTAGCAATCGGCCTCAACTGTCTTGGAATGATGAACATTCAGTTTGTTATCAAGGATGAAAAAGTCTACGTTATTGAGGTCAATCCACGTGCCAGCCGTACCGTTCCATTCCTTTCTAAGGTAACTAATATTCCTATGGCTCAAGTAGCGACCAAGCTCATTCTTGGTCAAAACCTTGAAGAACTTGGCTACCAAGATGGACTTTACCCTGAAAGCACTCGCGTTCATATCAAGGCACCTGTCTTCTCCTTTACCAAACTAGCTAAGGTAGACAGCTTACTTGGTCCTGAAATGAAGTCAACAGGGGAAGTTATGGGTTCTGATACTACTTTGGAAAAAGCTCTCTATAAAGCTTTTGAAGCTTCTTACCTCCACTTGCCAACCTTTGGAAATGTTGTATTTACCATCGCTGATGATGCCAAAGAAGAAGCCTTGGACTTGGCTCGTCGTTTTCAAAATATTGGCTATGGAATCCTCGCGACAGAAGGGACAGCAGCCTTCTTTGCCAGTCATGGATTACATGCTCAGCCTGTTGGTAAGATTGGTGATGACGATAAGGATATTCCAAACTTTGTTCGTAAAGGAAGAATTCAAGCTATCATTAACACAGTTGGAACAAAACGAACTGCTGACGAAGATGGTGAGCAAATCCGCCGTTCAGCCATTGAACACGGGGTGCCCCTCTTCACAGCGCTAGATACAGCTAATGCCATGCTTAAGGTACTTGAAAGTCGTAGCTTTGTTACAGAAGCGATTTAAATAGAAAAATAAGATATAGCAGACTGAATTTAGAACAGTACACAGGAATACTAAAATATTTCTAGAAATTAATTTGAATTTTCTAATTGATTTGTTCGTATCTTATTTCAATCTACTATAGAAAAAAGTCTTTAAAATTATAAAACGCATAATATCAGGTGTTGAAAACCTTGATATTATGCGTTTTATTGTAGGAATATTTACTTCATTTTCTACTAAAATTATGTTTTTGAATAACCTCTATCTTAGTAGTTTGTATGGTCGCCCTCAATCAGTTTTTACGATAAGCTTTAATGCTATGACTATACCATTCTTGCATTTCTTTTGATGGTGGTGTCATATAATCCCCATACATCTGGGTTAAAAATTGGTCATATTTTTTTGGCACAGGCAACATACGACCTTCAAACTCAGTCAAAATCAGTTCTTTAAAGGTATCAACTGGGAAGATTTCTTTCATCCCTTCCTTACCGATCCCAATTCCTCCTTCATATTGAGGAGAGTTGGTTGTAGCATTTTTGACTAGCTGATCAATTTTCTTGTAAAAGTAACGGGGATTGACCACTCGGAGGGCATACCAGCTACATAATCTAAGAAAATCTTTTAATTTGCTATCACCGTGAACTGCTCGTGATTTTTTGATATAAGCTAGTTGACGAAGAGCCACATACTTATAGCTCTTGTCGACAATGCTCAAGTCTGTAAATCGATCAATTGGGAAGACATCGATGAAAAGGCTGGTATCATGACGCTTGTACTTAACATGGTCTTCTATAACAGTAGAAGTGTCCAAAATCGATGCGAAATTATGGAAGTACCAAGAAGATGTATCGTAGGAAAGAACCTTGTAGCGAGGGTGATTTTCTTCTTCAATAATCTTCAGTAAACGCTCATAATCCTCACGATAAAGGGAAATATCAATATCATCATCCCAAGGAATCATACCTTTGTGGCGGATGGCTCCAAGCATGGTTCCATAACTGAGAAAATAAGGAATATCATGTTTCTTACAAGTCTCATCAATATAGTCTAGCAGAGCTAGTTGAATTTCTTTAATTTCTTTTTTTTCTAAATATTGCATCCTAATCCTCCAATTTATAAGCGTGAAATTCATGACTGTAGAAGCGTTTTTCTGCTGGTGGTAGGGTCATATAATCTCCATAAAATTGTGTCAAAATAGTATCAAATTTTTCAGGTGCTGGAAGGCTTAAATTTTCAAAGGGTAAATCAATTATTTTATCGAAGGTACCACTTGGGAAGACTTCCTTTTCCTTAAATTTAGAAGGGATAAAAGCCATATACTGACCATTTTCACGACTATATTTTTGAATTTCTTTCTCGATTTTATGTGCGAAATAACGAGGAGAAATCGGTCGAAGGAGCAACCAAAAGGCTGTTCGTATCCAATCTTTTAAAAGGCTATCCTTATAGACAATATTTTTATGTTTACTGAAAGACAGCAGTTTGAAGCTTTCCAGTTTATAACAAGTATCAATGACCTTAGGATCATCAAAGCGATCTATAGGGAAAATATCGATAAAGATACCAGACTCATAGGTTTTTGTATTTCGAGTATCAATAATTTTAGTCGTACTGTCGGTTATCTTGATAAAGTTGTTAAAGTAGTTCTTATCAGTTTCTAAGGAAAGGAGCTTATACTTGCTTTTTTCCTTTTGAAAAATGTTAATAAATCGTTGGTAGTCTTCTCTAGGCATGGACAGATCAATATCGTCGTCCCAAGGAATAAAGCCTTGATGTCGAACCGCCCCAATCAGAGTACCGTAGTTAATAATATAGTTGATATTGTGCTTTTTACAGAGAGTATCAATATAATCCAAAATTTCTAATTCAATTTGTTTGGCATCTTCAATGGTTAGTTGTTTCATTTTAAACTCCTATGATCTTTTGAATTTATTTTTTAAGGCTAGGACATGGTTTAAAAATTCATAGAAAATGCTATCTTTTGTGAAGACAAGTAGACCAATATAAGAGATAGCTGATAGCAAGACAATCAAACCAGTATTCATCAAAAATGGCAAATTAATGACCATATCCACAGGATACAAGAAATTGATCAGGAAATAAATTCCTACGAAAGAAAGTGAAAAGAGAGAGTATCGAACAGTATAGCTAAAGATATGTCCCAAGTGAATAAGTTGTTTTCTATGGATGAAAATGATATAGAAAACAAGTAGAGAGGCCTCTGATAACATAGTTGTCAGTAAGTAGTATTCAGGAGCCACGATATGGTTGAAAAAGAGGAGACTATTTAAGCCCAAATTGAGTAGCCCAGCAAAGACTGTATAGACTGTGATACGTTTTTCATAGCCATTGGTAAAGAGAATTTGGGAACCAAGAATGGTATCTAAGGCCAGGATAATCGTACGAAAAGCGAAGAGAGAGGTCAAGATGCCACCTCCGATATATTTTTCACTACCGTAAAGTAGGATGGCATTTGGTCCTAAAACCATGAGTCCAAAGCTCAGTGGAATGATAAAGAAGTTAAAGATTCGACTACCTCTATTAACCAGAGAAACATAGGCTTCCTTATCGCCTTTTCCTAGATAGTAACTAAGACGAGGCACACTCACTCCGATAGCTCCTGTTACAACCCCAGCTATAACGGTCACAATTCGCTGAGCTATGGTATAGTAACTAACGTTGACATCAATCCCTGTTTTAACGAGGAAGAGGCGATCTAAAAAAGTGAAGAGCATATTGGCATTGGCAAAGACTAACATGGCTGTCAGAGGGAGAAAGAGTGGTTTAAAATCACTTAGGTGAATCTTAACAAGTTTGATGTCTCTTTTAATCCAAAAATAACTAATCAGGTAGTTAATCAGCGTCGATAAACTCATCACAAGTGTATAGACAACAATATCGTGTTCATTTTTAACAAATAAGAAAATAGAGACCAGCATCAGGATACGGATGAAGGCAGTTTTGTAAAAGAGAAAACTGTAATTTTCCAGAGCTTCATTGACCCATTCGATTGAAAAAATCTGGGCAATGAGTTGAATCCCCATAACAAGGTAGACCTTTTTGACGATTGGATTATCAGTAAAGAAGAGAGGATAGGCTAGGATATAGACAGCAGTGGTCAAAATCGTACAAGCGATGCACAAATAAAAAAGACTAGAAAAGGCTCTGTTAAGATCTTTTTTGTTATCCTTGACATTACTGATAGCCCTTAAACCGTAGTTATAGACACCATAAGTTGCAAAGGGCAAGAAAAATGACAAAATAGTGTCGACTGAGTTGAAGTAACCATAGTCAGTTCGGTCCAAGACACGCGCGACATAGGTTCCAGTTAGGATGGGAAAAATAATATTCAAGACACGAATTCCCATGTAAGATAGAGCATTTAATTTTATACTTTTCATTCAATTTACCTCGTTTTTCATTATATCATAAAGTTAGCTAATAAGAAATGAAGGGCAGTAAGTCAAGTAATCACTTTGAAGTTTCAAATCTTAAGTTTTAAGTTTTCTTTAAGGAAAGTATATTATTCTGAAGGACTCTAAAATTTCGCAGCCATTTATTAGTAATTGCTACAGAATTCCTAGTCATTACTAGAAATGGACTAGTTTCTTTGAATAATAGAACTGCATAATTCTCCTATTCTAGAAGGGGAGGACCAGTATTTCTTTTATGATAGGACTAGATTGTGGTATAATAGAGAGAATAAGTTTTTTTAGTAAGACAAAGGAGAAAATAGATGATTTATGCAGGAATTCTTGCTGGTGGAACTGGCACACGCATGGGAATCAGTAACTTGCCAAAACAATTTTTAGAGCTAGGTGATCGACCTATTTTGATTCATACAATTGAAAAATTTGTCTTGGAGCCAAGTATTGAAAAAATTGTAGTTGGTGTTCATGGAGACTGGGTTTCTCATGCAGAAGATCTTGTAGATAAATATCTTCCTCTTTATAAGGAACGTATCATCATTACAAAGGGTGGTGCTGACCGCAATACAAGTATTAAGAAAATTATTGAAGCGATTGATGCTTATCGTCCGCTTACTCCAGAGGACATTGTTGTTACCCACGATTCTGTTCGTCCATTTATTACACTTCGCATGATTCAGGACAATATCCAACTTGCCCAAAATCATGACGCAGTGGACACAGTGGTAGAAGCGGTTGATACTATCGTTGAAAGTACCAATGGTCAATTCATTACAGATATTCCAAATCGTGCTCACCTTTATCAAGGACAAACACCTCAAACATTCCGTTGCAAGGACTTCATGGACCTTTACGGTTCTCTCTCTGCTGAAGAGAAGGAAATCTTGACAGATGCATGTAAAATCTTTGTGATCAAAGGAAAAGATGTGGCCTTGGCTAAGGGCGAATACTCAAACCTAAAAATCACAACAGTAACAGATTTGAAGATTGCAAAAAGTATGATTGAGAAAGACTAGTAAAATGATTAATCAAATTTATCAACTAACTAAGCCTAAGTTTATCAATGTCAAATATCAGGAAGAGGCTATTGACCAAGAGAATCATATCCTCATCCGCCCTAACTATATGGCTGTCTGTCATGCGGATCAGCGTTACTACCAGGGAAAACGTGACCCCAAGATTTTGAATAAAAAGCTTCCAATGGCAATGATTCACGAGTCATGTGGAACCATCATTTCTGACCCGACGGGAACCTATGAGGTTGGGCAAAAAGTTGTCATGATTCCCAATCAGCCTTCTATGCAGAGCGATGAAGAATTCTATGAGAACTACATGACAGGGACCCATTTCTTGTCTAGTGGTTTTGATGGCTTTATGAGAGAGTTTGTTTCTCTCCCTAAAGATCGTGTGGTGGCTTATGATGCTATCGAAGATACGGTTGCAGCCATTACAGAGTTTGTCAGTGTTGGCATGCATGCCATGAATCGTCTATTGACCCTTGCTCATAGCAAGCGGGACCGAATCGCCGTTATCGGAGATGGAAGTTTAGCATTTGTGGTTGCCAATATTATCAACTATACTTTGCCAGAAGCAGAGATTGTGGTTATTGGTCGTCATTGGGAAAAGTTGGAACTTTTCTCTTTTGCCAAAGAATGCTATATTACGGATAATATTCCTGAAGATTTGGCCTTTGACCATGCTTTTGAGTGTTGTGGTGGTAATGGTACTGGACCGGCTATAAATGACCTGATTCGCTACATTCGTCCTCAAGGAACGATTCTCATGATGGGAGTTAGCGAATATAAAGTCAATCTCAATACTCGCGATGCCTTAGAAAAGGGCTTGCTCTTGGTTGGGTCCTCTCGTTCTGGTCGCATCGATTTTGAAAATGCAATCCAAATGATGGAAGTTAAGAAATTTGCCAATCGTCTTAAAAATATCCTTTATCTAGAAGAACCTGTAAGAGAAATTAAAGATATTCACCGTGTCTTTGCGACCGACTTAAACACAGCCTTTAAAACCGTGTTTAAGTGGGAAGTATAAGTGCTGGAGGTTAATTGTGGAGAAAATCATTAAAGAGAAAATTTCTTCCCTACTTAGTCAAGAAGAGGAAGTCCTCAGTGTTGAACAACTGGGGGGAATGACCAATCAAAACTATTTGGTCAAAACAACAAATAAGCAATACATTGTTAAATTCTTTGGTAAAGGGACAGAAAAGCTTATCAATCGACAAGATGAAAAGTACAATCTTGAACTACTAAAGGATTTAGACTTAGATGTAAAAAATTATCTTTTTGATATTGAAGCTGGTATCAAAGTAAATGAGTATATCGAATCTGCGATTACACTTGATTCAAGGTCAATCAAGACCAAATTTGATAAAATTGCTCCAATATTACAAACCATTCATGCTTCTGGTAAGGAATTAAGAGGAGAATTTGCTCCTTTTGAGGAAATCAAAAAATACGAATCCTTGATTGAAGAGAAAATCCCTTATGCCAACTATGAAGCTGTTCGAGAAGAAGTCTTTTCTTTAGAGAAAAGACTGGCTGACTTAGGTGTTGACAGAAAATCTTGTCATATCGATTTGGTGCCTGAAAACTTTATCGAATCACCACAAGGACGACTTTATCTGATTGACTGGGAATATTCATCAATGAATGATCCAATGTGGGATCTGGCTGCCCTCTTTTTAGAGTCTGAATTCACTACCCAGGAGGAAGAAGCCTTCTTGTCTCACTATGAGAGTGACCAAACACCGGTTTCTCGTGAAAAGATTGCCATTTATAAAATTTTACAAGACACTATTTGGAGTCTATGGACTGTCTATAAGGAAGAGCAAGGTGCAGATTTTGGTGACTATGGTGTGAATCGTTATCAAAGAGCTGTTAAAGGTTTGACTTCTTATGGAGGTTCAGATGAAAAGTAAAAACGGAGTTCCTTTTGGTCTACTCTCAGGTATTTTCTGGGGTTTAGGTCTAACAATTAGTGCTTACATCTTTTCGATTTTTACAGATTTGTCGCCCTTTGTGGTGGCCGCTGCTCACGATTTCTTGAGTATCTTTATCTTACTAGCTTTTCTCTTGGTAAAAGAAGGAAAAGTTCGCCTCTCAATTTTCTTAAATATTCGCAATGTGAGTGTCATCATCGGAGCCTTGCTAGCAGGCCCTATCGGTATGCAGGCCAATCTTTATGCGGTTAAGTATATCGGAAGTTCCTTAGCTTCATCTGTGTCGGCTATTTACCCTGCGATTTCAGTTTTATTGGCTTTCTTCTTTTTGAAGCACAAGATTTCAAAAAATACTGTATTTGGGATTGTCTTGATTATTGGAGGGATAATTGCTCAGACCTATAAGGTTGAACAGGTTAATTCCTTCTACATTGGTATTCTCTGTGCTTTAGTTTGTGCTATTGCATGGGGGAGTGAGAGTGTCCTTAGCTCCTTTGCCATGGAAAGTGAATTGAGTGAAATTGAGGCCCTCTTAATCCGTCAAGTAACTTCATTCTTGTCCTATCTTGTGATTGTGCTCTTCTCTCATCAGTCATTTGCAGAAGTGGCCAATGGACAATTACTAGGTCTCATGATTGTCTTTGCAGCCTTTGATATGATTTCCTACTTGGCTTATTATATCGCTATCAATCGCTTGCAACCAGCCAAGGCTACAGGCTTGAATGTGAGCTATGTAGTTTGGACGGTCTTGTTTGCAGTTGTTTTTTTGGGTGCACCGCTAGATATGCTGACCATTATGACGTCACTTGTCGTTATTGCTGGAGTTTATATTATTATTAAAGAATAAAGGAGATTCGTGTGAAAGCCATCATCTTAGCAGCGGGATTGGGAACTCGCTTGCGTCCTATGACTGAAAATACCCCTAAAGCCTTGGTTCAGGTTAATCAAAAACCCTTGATTGAATACCAAATTGAGTTTCTCAAAGAAAAAGGAATCAATGACATCATCATCATTGTCGGTTATCTTAAAGAACAATTCGATTACTTGAAAGAGAAATACGGTGTTCGTCTCGTTTTCAATGATAAATACGCTGACTACAATAACTTTTACTCTCTCTATCTTGTAAAAGAAGAATTGGCCAACAGCTATGTTATTGATGCCGATAACTATCTCTTTAAAAATATGTTCCGCAATGATTTGACTCGTTCGACTTATTTTAGTGTTTATCGTGAAGATTGTACCAACGAATGGTTCTTGGTCTATGGAGATGACTACAAGGTTCAAGACATTATTGTTGATAGCAAGGCAGGTCGCATCCTTAGTGGTGTATCCTTCTGGGATGCTCCAACTGCAGAAAAGATTGTCAGCTTTATCGATAAGGCTTATGCAAGTGGCGAATTTGTTGATCTCTACTGGGACAATATGGTTAAGGATAATATCAAAGAGCTAGATGTCTATGTCGAAGAATTAGAAGGCAATAGTATCTATGAAATCGATAGTGTCCAAGACTACCATAAATTAGAAGAAATTCTTAAAAACGAAAATTAAAGATTCCAACATCTGACAAAATAGTCGGATGTTTTTTTGATTTTTTACGAACTTTTACGAATAGATAGATGAGTAGAAAAAGAAATGGAGTTATTTATGAAAATCACAAACTATGAAATCTATAAGTTAAAAAAATCAGGTTTGACCAATCAACAGATTTTGAAAGTGCTAGAATACGGTGAAAATGTTGATCAGGAGCTTTTGTTGGGTGATATTGCAGATATATCAGGTTGCCGTAATCCAGCCGTTTTTATGGAACGTTATTTTCAGATAGACGATGCGCATTTGTCGAAAGAGTTTCAAAAATTTCCATCTTTCTCTATTTTAGATGACTGTTATCCTTGGGATTTGAGTGAAATATATGATGCGCCTGTACTTTTATTTTACAAGGGAAATCTTGACCTCCTGAAATTCCCGAAGGTAGCGGTCGTGGGCAGTCGTGCTTGTAGCAAACAGGGAGCTAAGTCAGTTGAAAAAGTCATTCAAGGCTTGGAAAATGAACTGGTTATCGTCAGTGGATTAGCCAAGGGCATTGACACAGCAGCTCATATGGCAGCTCTTCAAAATGGCGGAAAAACCATTGCAGTGATTGGAACAGGACTGGATGTGTTTTATCCTAAAGCCAATAAACGTTTGCAAGACTACATCGGCAATGATCATCTGGTTCTCAGTGAATATGGACCTGGCGAACAACCTCTGAAATTTCATTTTCCTGCCCGTAATCGCATCATTGCTGGACTTTGCCGTGGCGTGATTGTAGCAGAGGCTAAGATGCGCTCGGGGAGTCTCATTACCTGTGAGCGAGCAATGGAAGAAGGACGCGATGTCTTTGCTATTCCTGGTAGCATTTTAGATGGGCTATCAGATGGTTGCCATCATTTGATTCAAGAAGGGGCAAAATTGGTCACCAGTGGGCGAGATGTGCTTGCGGAATTTGAATTTTAAACATTATATAAGCTAGAATACTGAGAAAAATCAATTTTTAATAGAAAATGAAGTAAATATCCCCACAATAAATGCATAGTATCAGTTTTTTCAGCACTTGATATTATGCGTTTTTTCTAAGTGAATAAGTAGAGTGGAGGACTTTTCCCAGAGGAAGGAAAGCAATTTAGTGTAATTGAGAAAGGAGAGTTGCTTGTGACTAATCTTGGTCAGCTTATTATCAGGGAGCTGTATCGTCTCAAGTATTGCCAGTAAGGAAAAATAAATTCTTCAAAAGTAGAGATTACAAGGCTTGTTTAAGAAAGAATTCAAAGACCTTGACAGATAAAAATAAAATGGTTATTATAAAAAATGGTCTGAAATTGATGATGACACTCTTCGAAAATCTTTTTACGTCATCAGCTTTGTCTTGCTGTGTTTTGAGCAAGCTACGGTGAGCTTCCGAGTTTGATTTTCATTTACTAGAAATGAAACTGATGAGAGACATCAGTAGACATTTGCGTCAGGATATGATGGAAAATGATAAAAAGACCTCATGAGATTGGCATATCAGACTACTAAAGTATTGAGTTTGTTAGGATTTTATACTCAATGAAA